>NZ_JGCK01000019.1:0-24741 GCF_001639905.1 Kosmotoga sp. DU53
GAGAAAGAAGCTGGGATATGTCAGGAAATACTGGCCGAAACAGCACCATCCTGTTAGGCGCTCAACCCAGCATGAGATAGACAGGACAGGAATACTGTGGGAAGCAGATATTAAGTACATAACCACAATACAGGAAGGGAATATAGCCTTATTGGACATAATAGATGTATATTCAAGGGAAATAGTGGGTTCATATCTTGGGAAGAGTTGCAAGTGCAAAGATTTTACCCGAACACTGGGAAGGGCAATGCTTTACCAGGAAACGGTACCTCAGTTGGTCCGTACGGATAATGGAAGCCTGTTTACAGCTAATTACACCCGGGAATATTTTGAAAAGAACGAGATAATCCAGGAATTCGGGATAAAGCACCACCCTGATTCCCAGGCTTTTATTGAATCACAACATTCGAATGTGCAAAGGGAATTTGTGGCTATGAATGTGTTTGAGAGAGCGGAAGACGTTTACCGGAAATACCAGGTGTACATGGATTTCTATCATAATCTCAGACCACATGGTTCTTTGAAATACATGACACCACAAGCCTTTAAGAAACAGTGCAATATTTCTTTGATTCAGTCCGTTAATGCTTGATCTCGTTAACCTGTGTCTCATTATTGGGGGTCAGACCGCTTTCTCCAATCTATAACATCCAATCTCGCTCTGTAATTTTAAGTCACCGGATCCCGGTTCTCGAATCTCTGTCTTTAACAGCGTCTGCAAGCCTCCTGGACGAAGTCCAGCACTTCGACAGCGTAGCTGCTGCTCTCTCGGTTTCTCGGTTCTCGATCGTCACGCACAACCTACAACCACTTCGAACAACGATAATAAGCGTAGCTTTGCACATCATTCGCATAGTGAATCCAAACATTAACCTCGAAATGGTTCCCTAGATTTTTACCTCCTTTGATTTTTAAGCCAGCGCATTACTCGTGGATATGATTTCCAAACTTTTTCATACTCTAAAGCATAAATTATTGCTTCTTTTTTTTCCAATTCAATCTCAACATTATCCAGCTCTTCAGGATCAATACCCATAAGTAAGATATCTATAACATATGGGTTCATTCTTTTTGCCAAACTCAATTCCAGATTTGCCCTTTCTATGTTTCTTCGGATGTAATAGATGAATGCCCGCCCCATTACGAAATCAAGGCTGTTTTCATCTTCATACCACTCTAAAAGTTTTTCTGCTTTTATGAAATTTCTTTGTCTGAAATAACAATTCAACAAACTATTTTTAGCGTTTAAGAAGTCCATTGGCTCAACTACGAGCATCCACTCAAAAATCTGAGTGGCTTTTGCTAAATTACTTCCTCTCATCCTTAGAAAATCTCCAAAGTCTTTGAAAAGCATCAAAATTGGTCTGTTATGATGGTGTGAGAATTCTATCATGTAGTTTCTCAGATTAAGTTTCCTGAGTAACTCTTGAATTTTCTCGACACCAGTTTCGAGGGTTCGTCTACAATCTTCTTCCATACCTAGTGTAAAATATTCATTCGCCAGTTCCATATAAGCCGTAAATTCATAGGGATGTTTTTCTAAAACCTTCTCCAGAATCTGCACTTTATCTTCCTTATTTTCAAGCATCTTTTTAAGATAGTACTCTCTTGGCGGGAGATTATACCTCAATGAAGGAACTCTTTCACTACTATCGATTTCAAAACCTGGAAAAAGGCTATCTTTTTCCTCAAAGATCGTGCGATGCATTTTTCTGGCGATCTCGTAATTGGTTGAAACCACAGATGATACTATCGCCGACTCTTCAGAATCTTTATCTCTCAACTTAGGAATTACGCCATTTTCAACAAAGCTTTCAAATGCTTTCTGATCCCTCTTAGAAAGACTCTCATAAAGCACAAGAGCATACTCTTTGTATCCATAAGCCTGAGCCAATAAAGCTCCCGCAAGCCTGGCCCTAGAATTGGTTTTCAGATCCATTATATATTTGATAAATTCTTCCAGCGCTCTTGATTTTCGCTTTGTTTTTTTCTTGAGAAGACTGTCGCAAACCGCCCTTATAATCAATGGCACTTCTGTCTTCTCTTCTGTCCTGCCCAGTTCTTCCAAGAAATTGATAATCCTCTTTCCAACAAATGAAAAGCTTGTATTTTCAGCTATTCCAGCAATTATCACTGGCAGTAAACCTGACGTAGGCGCCATTCGATTCAAAACATATATATGACTCTTAAAAGAAGATCCCCACGTTAACAGTGAAGCACCTGCATAAGCTGCTTTACGCCTCACTTCATCATCTTCGTGCCTCAAAAGACAAACCAGCGATAATATCGATGGATCTGTCCCAAATAATGTGTCTGGGAAAAAAACCTCGAAAGGCAATTCAAGATAATCCGGTCCAATATTGGGATTCAATCCCAACGCATAGGATGTTATTGTTGATTCAAAATAACCAAGAGTAAGGTTGAAAGTAATGTCCAATGCTTTCAAAAAGAATCTTGGACAATTTCTAGCAAGGTTCATTGCCTCCGCAACTATTTTGATTAGCTCTCTATCATTTCCATTATCATCTTCTTCGTTGTCGGAAAGTTTGAAATTCTGAAGAAAAAATGCAATAGCATCTAACCCAGCCAACAAATACCAGCGAGCTATTTCAGTATTCCCATATTCAGGTTCCCCCAAAATAATAGCAATTACCTCTTCATCATTTTTAACACTATCGGATTCCACATTATCAACTTCACGCTCATTGGCTTTTCTAATAAGCCGGCCTAAATTAATAATTTTCTGTGCTATCCTGAACCTGGTTTCAAAGGGAATATCTTCATCCCACAGAAAGATACCCCAGAAATAAAGTAAAAAGTATTTGTTATCATTGAGCACTTTGGAATCAAGTCCAAAAGCATCTTTCAAAAGTGATGAGAGTTGATCAAACTTCTCGCTATCAACTTCCTGCCGCAATTCTTCCCAATTAAACTCAGGTCCGGTATAATCGGTACCGATCTCCAGAAGATCACAAAGATATGTTATTCTGTACTTCTGGTACTCACTCCACATAAGACCCCATCCCTTCTATGAAAATATATTTGAAACTTCATAACGCTTTGAAAGGCATTAACTCTATCAATTATGAAAATCTACCTCACACAATATATTACAACATTTAAAGAACTATTCAGAAAAGCTCTCACTAAAAATCCACACAGCTTTCGTCTAAATACCTTTTCCCGCTCAATTTTAGTTGATAATCACCGTTTATTAATTGCGAAACCGATAAAGTCACTCTGTGGCTGAAAAGCGTTCTTCAAAGCGAACGAAGGGGATCTTGCTAACACAAATGACACTGGGAACGACTACGTCGTTGACATAAAAGAACGAGGCACAGCATGCTGTATAAAAATCGAGAACCGAGAATCGAGAATCCGAGATGGTAAAGGCGAAAAACATTTTCACTCTTTATTTTAAAACCTTCGAACGTCGCTCTACCAGCTGACAGCGTTGCAAGCCTCGGCTGCGCAGCAGCTATCGGCTCTCGGATCTCGGATTCTCGTTTTTTACGCACAACCTACAACGTTTTTTAACGTCTCATCCTCTAACAACAACGTTCTCTACATAGGGTTTAAGAGCTTTTTCGAAGTCAAGCAAAATCTCCCTGGGATAGGGAGAAACTGAATTCACCGGTCGATATTGTTGGATCGCCACATTTTTAATACCTTTCAGCAGCTCAGCAAATTTCGGGAAGTTATCCGGTTTAATATATGGTGGGTAAACGGTGATTCTTATTTCATAGTCCTTTGCATTTTTTGTTATCTCAAGACTCTCAAGAATCGTTTCGAAGCCCACATTGGAGAAAAGGGAATAATCAAGGCTTTTCAAATCCATAGCGATAAAGTCAACGATTTCAATCAATTCTTTCAGAACTTCGGGATTACTACCGTTTGTATCGACCTTTATGAATTTACCCGGGAATCTTTTTTTGAGTTCTTTAAAGAAAGAGAGAAGAGCATGACCATGCAAGGTCGGCTCCCCTCCGGTTATAACGACGGCATCTATTAAATTCTTTCTTAAAGATAGATATTTATAAACATCGACTTCTTTGATCGGATGAGGAATTCGCTTTTTCAGTTCGGCGTTATGGCAATACTCACAGTCAAAATTACAGCTTGAGGTAAAGAGAGTTGTCGATACCTTTCCCGGATAGTCCACCAGACTTACTTTCTGCCATCCTGCGAAATCCATCTATTTCAGTCCTCTCCACACGAAATTCCTTTCTGCTTTTGAACTCTTCCTGTTTACCAATATTCCAGTGCTGAACCGGCCTGTAATAACCGGTGATACGCGAATAAACCTCCGTTGGTTGCCCGCAGATAGGGCAAGAATATTCCTCACCTTTTATGTAACCATGATTACGGCATATGGAGTAGGTTGGAGAGATTGTGAAGTAAGGAATGCGATAATTTTCCGCGATCTTTTTGACAAGCTCCCGGGTAGTTCGCCAATCGTCAACGCTTTCCCCAAGGAAAGCATGGAACACTGTACCTCCGGTATATTTTATTTGAAGCTCCTCCTGAAGTTCCAGGGCAGAGAAAATATCTATTTCATAATCCACCGGAAGGTGGGTAGAATTGGTGTAATAGGGAGCATCTTTACCAGCGGTGATTATGTCCGGGAACAGTTTCTTGTCTATCTTGGCGAGGCGGTAAGAGGTAGACTCAGCCGGTGTTGCCTCAAGGTTATAGAGGTTTCCTGTCTCTTCCTGATAAATCTTCAGACGTTCTCTCATAAAGTCCAGAACCCTGATAGCAAAGCGTCTTGAGTTTTCTTCATAAATAGGTTTTTTGAGCCATCTCGCGTTGAGACAAGCCTCATTCATTCCAACAAGTCCTATCGTTGAGAAATGGTTATCGAAGTTCTTGAGATATCTCTTGGTGTAAGGGTACAATCCTTCATCATTCAGTTTTTCTATAACCTCACGTTTTATTTCAAGACTGCGTTTTGCCAGATCCATCATTTTTGAAAGTCTCTGGAAGAATTCCACCTCGTTCTTACTTAAATAAGCCAACCTTGGAAGATTGATCGTTACGACACCAATGGAACCGGTGTATTCATCCGAACCAAAAAGCCCTCCGCCACGTCTTCTTAACTCGCGCTTATCCAGCTGAAGCCGGCAACACATACTGCGCACATCATCAGGGTTGAGATCCGAATTTATAAAGTTCTGGAAATAGGGAGTACCATATTTTGATGTGATTTCAAAAAGAAGCTCGGAGTTCGGGTTTTCCCAGTCAAAATCTTTGGTGATATTGTACGTTGGTATCGGATACTGAAAGCCTCTTCCGTTGGCATCCCCTTCTTTCAGAATCTCCAGAAAAGCCCTATTTATTATGTCCATCTCTTTTTGGCAATCACCGTACGTGAAATCCTGAGGTTCTCCACCTACGATGGCTGGCTCGTCTTTGAGTCTTTTTGGAACTGTCCAGTCAAGGGTTATATTTGAGAAGGGCGACTGTGTTCCCCAGCGACTGGGCGTATTTACACCAAAAACGAATGATTGTATGCACTGCTTGACTTCCTTGAAAGTGAGGTTATCCACCTTTACAAAAGGTGCAAGATAGGTGTCGAAAGAACTGAACGCCTGTGCGCCGGCCCATTCGTTCTGGAGGATTCCAAGAAAATTAACCATCTGGTTTGCCAGCGTTGAGAGATGTCTGGCTGGTTTTGACGAAACCTTTCCCGGCACGCCGCCAAGCCCCTCTTCTATAAGTTGCCGGAGACTCCAACCGGCGCAATAACCAGAAAGCATGGAGAGATCATGTATATGGAAATCCCCATTTTGATGCGCTTTTCCGATCTCTTCATCATAGATTTCGCTGAGCCAGTAATTCGCTGTAACAGTCCCGCTGTTGTGGAGTATCAGCCCACCAATTGAGTATGTAACGGTGCTGTTTTCTTTAACCCGCCAGTCCCTCTGGTTAAGATAGTTATTGACTGTTTTGGCAAAATCCAGCATCGATGATTTGAGATTCCTCAGCTTCTCTCTTTGCTTACGATACAATATATAAGCCTTGGCAACCTTGTTGAATCCAAGATCTTCAAGGGTTTTTTCGACAGAGTCCTGAATATCCTCGATGTCAACAATGTTTTCTTTAATCTTCCCCTGAAAATCGGAAGTTACCCGAAGAGCGAGCCTTTCGAGTATGTCATCTGTGTAAGCAGTATCCGTTGCTTCGAATGCTTTCTTTACAGCAAGAATTATCTTTGAAAGTTCAAATTCCACTAGAGAGCCGTCTCTTTTCCTGACTAGAAGCATCTAAATCCCCCCATTTCAGTCCCTATAAATAGTAAGCAGACAATATAGTTACACTATATATAGTATCACAAAAAGAAAGAATTTCCATTTACGAAATAAAGAAATTTGAAGTGATTATTCCTGATTAGTGTTTCATTCTAAAGCGATAAAAAATTTGTTGTATTAGATTCTTTTCGCAACAAACTTCTCTATTTCTTCGACACCTATCATCTTCACCATCTTTATGAACGCTTTTGCAGTAGCGACAGCATCTCCCAGCGCACGATGCCGATCCTCACAAAAGATACCCAGGCGCGCCAGAATAATGTCAAGATTGTGTCTGCCACGAAAAAGGCTGCGCGAAAGGCTGATGGTATCCACAAAAGGATTCGGAAGTTCGCCGATTCCAATTTTCTTCCCGAAATAATCGAGAAAGGAAAGATCAAAGGGAGCATTTTGTATCACAAGAACGCGATCTCTCACGAAATCATAAAACCTCGGTAGAACAATTTCTATCGGAAGCTTATCTTCGAGCATCAGGTTGTTTATGCCTGTAATCATGGTTATGGAGATCGGCACGTGCCTCTTTGGTTTTATAAGTTCGTTGAAGGATTCTTCGTAGATTATTTCCCAGTCCCTGACAACCACGCCCGCGATTTCTATCAACTCTGCCCCTTTATGAGGGCTGGAACCGGTGGTTTCGGTATCTATGACAACAAATTCCAATTCAGTCCTCCTTACTCACTTCCTTGAGTAGAGAATAAAATACCTTCACGCCAAAATCAATGCATCTGTCCTCCGGTAAAAACTTCGATGTGTGTAATCCGGCTTTCATCGTTTCGGTAGCACATCCAAGCCAGAACATCAGTGAAGGGTACCGCTGGCTGAAAAACGCGAAATCCTCGCCGGTGAACTTTGTTTCGCATTCAGCAAATTCCAAACCAATACTTTTGACCGTTTTCGCAAGGGCTTTAAATAGCCTGGAGTCGTTCATAAGTACTGGATAGTACGCTCCATAACGAACCTCGCCCTGAACCTTCCATGTTTTGCTTATGTTTTCAGTAAATCTTTCCATGAGCTCGTCTATTTTCTCTTTGGTTTTTATGTCAAGAACCCTATAGGTTCCCTCAATTATTGATTTTTCCGCCACTATGTTCCTTCGATCACCCGCTACCAATTTTCCGATGGTGAACACATAACGCTCCTCTTCCGGGATGAACCTTGTGAGAGCGGAATAAAAAGCGGTTATGAATTCTGATGCGGGTAGTATTGTATCCCTGCCTTCATCAGGTTTGGCTCCATGAGCACTTTCACCTTTAAAGATAACGTCGAATTCCGTTGGGCTCGCGAAAATAACTCCTTCTTTAGAAGCAACCGTACCCATTTTATAATCAGGGCTTACGTGTAATGCGAAAGCAGCTTTTACATCATATGAGTCAAGAAATCCGCTTTCAAGGAAAGGTTTCGCTCCCCCGGGGCCTTCTTCGGCTGGCTGAAAGAAGAACAAAATATTTGCTTCCGGAAGTTCTCTTGCTACCTGTTTGATCAATCCAGTAAGCACGGACATATGGATATCGTGACCGCATGCGTGCATCCAGCCAGGGTTTTCCGATGCGAAATCCACATTAGTTTCTTCTTCAATGGGCAGGGCATCCATATCTGCTCTGAAAAGGACAAAGCTCTTATTTTCTGCATTACGATATTCTACCACCAATCCAGTTTCCAGAACTTCATAAATTTTGAAGTAATTTTTCGGTAAATCTGAAAGGAATTTCAGTAAGATCTTTTTTGTTTCATATTCCCTAAAACCACCTTCCGGATTTTTATGCAATCTGTGCCTTAATTCGTGCACCTTGCCAATTTCGATCATTTAAATATCCCCCTATTTTTTGGAGTATAATTATTACAACACGTTGATTCAAAACAAATATAGCACAGTTTTGCTGTGTGAAAATGGTGGGGGTGACCCTATGGAGATGGAAAATTCAAGTACTCCAAAAAGCTTCGATGAAGGTTTAATAAAGGCACTACAGTCAGCCATTCAAAAAGCACCTATAAGAAACGGTGGAAAAATTTACCTCACCGATATCTGGGTGATAACCTCCCTACCGGAGGACATGATCATAGAGCTTTTCAGAAGGAACCAATTTGCTCTCCCGGAGGGAGTCCTGGCCGTTGTCGATGATAGAAGAAGACGCAAAAAAGTAATCTACGATGTAAGAGAGACAAAAACGGAAAAACATGAAGAAAACCCTGAAGAAACAGAAGATGGGGAAAACGGAGATATTACGCCGACCACAAAATAAATAAAAAACAAAAAAGTTAGGGGGGATTTTCATGGGGTACATCCTGGCAATTGATCAGGGGACCAGTAGTTCAAGGGCTATTATCTTTGATGAGGATCTCTATCAAGTTGCTAGCGCACAAAAGCCTTTCAAGCAAATTTATCCGAAACCTGGCTGGGTGGAGCATGATCCAAACGAGATAGTTCTCAGTGTTATGTTTTGTGTGGAAAAAGCAATTCAAGACGCTAAGATCTCTTTTAAGGACATTGAGGCGATAGGCATAACCAACCAGAGAGAAACGATCGTTGCCTGGGATGCCGAAACGGGCAAAGCTCTCTACAATGCCATTGTCTGGCAATGTAGAAGGACAGCGGATAGGGCTAAAGAACTGGAAAGACAATATCGGAATTTTATACATTCAAAAACTGGTTTGCTTCCTGACCCTTATTTTTCGGCTACAAAGATGGAATGGATGCTAAAAAATGTTCCAGAAGTTAGAAAAGCCGCGAAAAAAGGAACTTTAAGATTTGGTACCATAGATTCCTGGTTGATTTGGAATCTAACACCTGACAGACAACATGTAACCGATCACTCAAACGCGTCCAGAACTATGCTTTATAACTTGAACGAGTTGAAATGGGACGAAGAATTGCTCGAGTTTTTCGGTATCGAAAAAGAATTTTTGCCAAAGGTTGTTGATTCTTCAAAACTGCTGATACGTTCTGTATATGGCCCGGTAATATCCGGCATTGCCGGAGATCAACAAGCATCTCTTTTCGGGCAAACCGCTTTTAACGTAGGTGACGTAAAATGTACCTACGGAACCGGTTCTTTCATCCTGATGAACACTGGAGATAAACCAAGATTCTCGAGAGAAGGGCTTTTAACCACCGTAGGTTGGAAGATCAACGATGAAATTGTCTATGCGATCGAGGGCTCAATATTTACAACAGGTGCCCTTATAAACTGGCTGAAAGATGGTTTGCAGATAATCTCCACTCCCGAAGAAACGGAGTTATTGGCAACCAGTGTTGAAGATAATGGCGGTGTCTATTTTTCTGGTGCCCTTGCCGGTCTCGGTGCACCATACTGGGATTCTAAAGCCCGCGGCTTGATCATAGGTTTAACCAGAGGAGCAACCCGTGCACATATAGTCAGAGCTGTGTTAGAATACATTGCTTTTAGAACAAAAGAAATACTGGAAATAATGGAAAGGGATACAGGAATAAAGGTCAATCGACTCCTTGTTGATGGTGGCGTTACGAGGAACAACTTTTTGATGGAACTTCAGTCTAAAGTATTAGGTGTAACTGTCGATAGACCAATAGTCAAGGAGACCACAGCACTTGGAGCAGCCATGCTTGCCGGGCTCGCAGTTGGTTTGTGGGATAAAGAAACCCTCGCGGGAATACGGAAAAGCGAAGTCGTTTTTACCCCAACGAGAAAAGAATTGGAGGATGAATACAAAAAGTGGAAAGAAGCGATAAAACGTTCTATGAACTGGGCGGAATGAATGAAAAAGCTGTAAGACGCCTGGCTTTTGAGATTGCTAAAAGGCTTGAAGGTGGTGAAATTCTTCTCTTAAAGGGTAATTTAGGAACAGGAAAAACTACCTTTGTTAAAGCGCTCGCTGAAGGTCTCAGGATAGATCCCGATGATGTCAGAAGCCCTACGTTTACTATTGTGAATACGTATGTCGGTAGGAATTTAACGCTCCTTCATGCTGATCTTTACAGATTAAGTGATCCGTCAGAGGTATTGGAACTGGATCTTTTAGGCCTTCTGGGCCCCGAAACTGTGCTTGCCGTAGAGTGGCCGGAGCTTTTGGCTGGATTCATTGGAAAGAACGCTCTCAAGATCGAGCTGGAATATGAGGATGAAAAAACAAGAAGATTGAAATTGAGCGGATCCTATAAATGGATAGAGAGAATGGTGAAAGACTTTTTCAAAAAGGAAAGACAAACCAAGGAGGTGAAATAATGGCGCAGAAGTTCCAGCTACTGGAAAAGGCAGCGGTGAACCCTGAAAAGAAAGCGCAGATTCCGGATGTTCTCCCTGCAATCGCCACACGAACGAACATGCTTATCTACCCTTCACTGGTAATGCCGTTATATGTCGGTAGAGATAAATCATTGACAGCTCTTGAAGAGTCGATAGCAAAATACGACCAGCTCATATTTTTAATTTCACAAAAAGACGTAACCACTGAGAACCCAACTGTGGAAGATCTCTATAAAGTCGGAACCGTTGCACGTATCGTGCAGTTGATGAAAATGCCTGATGGCAATTACAAGATCCTCGTTGAAGGTCTCGCGCGTGCAAAGATAGTTGACGTTGCTGAAAAAGATAATCTTTTCGTTTTTAAGATAGAGGTTTTGAAAGCTAAATATCGAAGGACGAAAGTTCTTGAAGCCCTCATCCGAAAAGTAAAAGAACTGGCGATGAAGTATGTCAACATGAGCCGTCGATATCCGGATGAATCCATAGTCGCGCTTGAAGATACCGCTAATCCTGATAAATTCGCAGATTTTGTCTCGTCTCTCCTGCCGTTGCCACTTAGAAGAAAAGCAAAAACTCCTGGATGCTGTATCGCCCAAGGAGAGATTAGAGCTGCTTCTCGAGATTTTAACCCGGGAAGTAGAAATACTCAATCTTGAGGAAGAACTTGATAGAAGAGTAAAAGAGAAAATCGAGCAAAGCCAGAAAGAATACTATCTCCGTGAAAAAATGAAGGCTATACAGGAAGAGCTCGAAGGTGAAGAAGACATCGAAATAAAGGAACTAAAAGAAAAGCTCGAAAAAGGGAATTATCCAAAAGAGGTTAGGGACAAAGCCGAACAGGAGATATCAAGGCTTGAAAAGATGTCACCTTACTCCGCTGAAGCTACGGTGATCAGAACCTATCTTGATTGGTTGCTAAATCTACCATGGACAGAGGAAACAGAAGATCACATCGATATAAAGGCTGTTAGAAAAACTCTCGACGCAAATCATTATGGTCTTGAGGATGTCAAGGAAAGGGTGCTTGAGTTCCTAGCCGCAAGGAATTTTTCCAAGAACCTTCGCGCACCAATTCTATGCCTGGTGGGACCACCGGGAGTTGGAAAAACATCTCTTGGTAGATCCATTGCAGAGGCTATGGGGCGAAAATTTGGAAGGATCTCCCTTGGTGGTATGAGGGATGAGGCCGAAATTAGAGGTCATCGCCGTACTTACGTTGGAGCCCTTCCGGGTAGAATCATTCAGATGATAAGAAAATTGAATTCTAAGAATCCTGTGATCGTTCTGGACGAGATCGACAAACTGGGTGTGAGTTTCCAGGGAGATCCAGCTTCAGCTTTGCTGGAGGTTCTCGATCCTGAACAGAATAACACCTTTACAGATCATTATCTTGAGGTTCCTTTTGATCTGTCAAAGGTTCTTTTCATAACAACTGCAAATGTGCTCTATACTATTCCACCGGCACTCAGAGATCGTATGGAGATCATCGAGATACCGGGATATACCGATACTGAGAAACTTCATATCGCTAAGGATTACATACTCCCGAAACTCTATGAAGAGTATTCTATAACGAAGCGAAAAGTGAATATCACCGAGGGTGCTATAAAAAAGAATAATAACTGAGTACACCAGAGAAGCTGGTGTGAGAAACCTCGATAGAAATCTTTCTAAGATTATCAGGAGAGCAATCTTGAAACTTTCTGAAGGTCAGAAGAGCGTGAAGGTAACCAAAAATAATATCGAGGAGTACCTTGGAATACCGAAGTATAAAGAAAGCGATTTAAGAAAGCGTCCGGAAATTGGGGTTTGTACAGGTCTGGCATGGACGGCTGTTGGCGGTGAAATAATGCACATTGAGGTGCTTCCTATCCCCGGAAAAGGGAAATTCATCACCACAGGACAGCTCGGTGATGTTATGAAGGAATCGGCACAGATAGCGCTCAGCCTTGCCAAAAAACTGTGCGACGGCAAAAAATACGTTAAGGTATTTGAAACGAACGATTTTCATATTCATGTCCCGGAAGGTGCGGTTCCGAAAGATGGTCCCTCCGCCGGAGTAACACTGTTGACAGCTATCATTTCTGCCGTAACAGGAACCCCAATAAAGCATGATGTTGCTATGACCGGTGAAATAACGCTGAGAGGGCGCGTTTTACCAATCGGCGGATTAAAAGAAAAGCTTATGGCAGCTTATCGTGCAGGAATCAAAACAGTTATACTTCCAGAAACCAACAGAAGAGATCTCGAAAAAGTTCCGGATGAGATAAAAGACAAACTAAAATTCGTCTTCGTCGAAACAGTAAAAGAGGTTATTGAGGAGGCTCTGGTAAAGGATGTTGATAAAAAAGGTTGAACTCGTCAAAACCGCATTCAAACCCGGAGATTACCCTGAGCCTGTTAAAAGAGAAGTTGCTTTTGCCGGAAGGTCGAACGTTGGAAAATCCACATTGCTAAACACCCTTTTTCAAAGGAAATTAGCACATACAAGTTCCAAACCCGGGAAAACCAGATCTATAAACTTCTATCTGGTCAATTCAAAGTATTACTTCGTGGACCTTCCGGGTTACGGTTTTGCAAGTGCATCCAAACAAGAACTTGCAAGATGGAAAGAACTAATAGAAGACTATTTTTCTACCCGTGATAACCTGAACCTTGTCACAATCCTAATGGATTCAAGGCATCCTATGCAGAAAAACGATTACAAAATGCTCGAATGGATAAAAGATTATTCAATACCTTTTATCGTAGTCTTGACTAAAACCGACAAACTTTCGGGAAACGAATTGAAAAAGATGATCCAGATTTATGAGAAAGAATTAAAGTTATGGGGCTCACCGCCAATCATTCCCTTTTCTGCAAAAACAAGGAGAGGGCTCAACGAACTGTTGAAAATTTTGATACCGTAAGCCCGGCTACGCCGGGGGTAAGCACGATTCCGTCGTGGGTTAGCACGCTAGCGCGTGGGTAAGCTTGGCTGCGCCAAGGGTAAGCCCAGCTGCGCTGGGGGTGCGAACCGCTTCACGGTTGGTACGCACCTTCGGTGGAAAAAAACAAAAGCGGGTATAGGGTCTGGGGTCTAGGGTTTAGAAAAAGAGACGCACAACGCACAACGTACAACCAACAACGGCTTTTATCACTGCACAGCAGTTCGTAACAACCACAAAGTGGTTCGAAACAACTCCGCAGGAGTTCGTGACAATCCCGAAGGGATTCGTATCTGCCGCGCAGCGGCTCTCTTGATTCTTTCGGGCTCTCGGTTCTCGATTTTTCCGTACAACCTACAACCTATGTTATTAACCATTTAATACACCAAAAAACCTGTACTTCTTTTTGGTATCGGAGGATTTAGCGATCCTCAAAGCCTCAAATGCTTTAGTCATTAAAACGTCCGGATTGTGTCCATCTTTTGGAAACATTGCTATTCCTGATGTCGCATGCAGAAAGAGTTTGAATTTTCCAAGCTCGATGGGGTCCTTAATAGAAACGGTGATCTTATCGATCAATTTCACGACATCTTCTTCTTCTGAAACCAATGCGATTATTCCGAATTCATCTCCTCCAACTCTACCGATAATATCGTCTTTTCTGAGAACTCTCCTCAAACGCTCCCCAAATCTTTTTAAAACGTTATCAGCAAGAACCGGACCAAGAAGCTGATTTACCGAGGTAAAGTCATCGATGTCGAGAAAAATCAGCGCCAATTTTTTGTTTTCTTTCTCAGAAAACTCAATCATGTAGTCAAGGGTTTTCAAGAATTCTTTGCGTTCCAGTAATCCTGTAATTGGATCTCTTACTATTTGAGATTGTTTAATCTCCAAATTTTTAAACTCCTTTAATGCTTTGAGTTGGATGGAGGCCATCACATATCCGATCATAATTATGGCAAGAAAAACTACATCATAAACAAATATACGTTTAAGAACTACTAGCTGCCCTCTTTTGATTTCTGCGTCAGGATATAAGGTCAAGATACCTATCATTCTATTTTCAAGAAGATTGTCTATTTTAATTGTGCTTAAAGTCCATATCCCTTCAGTGCTTAACCATTGGGTTTGTCCATTTCTTAATATATCTTCCTTTGGGATAATTGGCACTAGTATGTCAGTGTATAAATTACGAAAAGAAACTTCTGAATTCTTTGAGAAAACTCCAAAGACCAGATCGTTGTTCCTCAAAAAATTCCTGAACACTTTTCTTAACCAATCTTCCGAATGCAAAAGAAAAATCGTACCCACTTTATCTTTTCCATTGTAAAGCGGTGCACCAAAAGTTATCCAAAGTTTTTCTTCAAAATTTAAGGGACTGATATAAATAAAATCAATAACCGTTTCTGTTGATTCACTTATAGCATTTGTGGATATCAACTCCTGTATGATTTCCTCGATTTTTTTGCAATATATCTGAGCATGTTTTTGTAATACCTTTCCGGAATTATCAACTATGTAAACTTTGGCTCCAGGATCATCTTCAAATCTAGAATCAGTAAACGCAATTAATAACTGCTTCACTCTTTCTTCGTCAAGAATTTTCAAATCAAGCAATCCTGCAAAAAACTTAAATTCTGCAATTTCTTTTTCCAGGGTTTTTTCCAGAATCATTGAAAAACTTTCAGCTTTACTTTTTTCTGAAAGCTTGAACTCATCCAATTTAGTTCTGAATTCAACAGAGTAGCATATGATCGAACTGATAATCAAAATAGAGATAAGAACTATCAGCACTGAAATCTGGATTTTTTTACTTTTTAAAAAGCATTTATTCAGCTCATTCATTTTCATTTCGACCCTTCCTCTATAGGATCAGGATTAGGATTTAAGACTTGTTCGTTTGACTAAATTTTATGAATGCAAATTAATGCCAAAACACTGTGAATTTAGGGCGCAAATCCAATTGGTGATAATAGTGAGTTTACTGGTACTTCGTGTGTTTTTAAAAACACCCAATTGCGTATGAGAGAAATCAATTTCCGAATTGAGAGCATTTTTCTGAGTGTTTCCATAAACCACGACAATCCAAAATTATTACTAAAAGTTATTGTTGAGATATTGCTGACATATAATTCAGATAACAAAAATGTACTATAATTAGATTGGAGGAATATAGCAGATTTGGTTGGAGGTGAGTTTGTGGGTTGGTTCTTCGGTAGAAAAGAAGAAGAAATTCTGAACAGTTTTTTTAAGCACATCGAAAAAATACAGGAAGGAATCGACCTTCTTGAACGCTTTTTTGACGCTTACGTAGATAACGATTGGGATCTTGTCGAGGAAATAAGAAACAAGATAAGTGACGTTGAACACGAAGCAGATGTAATCAGAAGAGACACAGAAAACGGAATGTACTCTGGCGCTTTTTTGCCCAATTTTCGCGGTGATTTGTTGGGTATCATAGAAAGTGCAGACAAAATTATGAACAAGATACAAACGGTTGCAGATTTGATATGGATGCAACACGTTGAAGCTCCTTTAGAGATCAGAAAGGACCTGAAAGAACAGGTAAACCTTGTAATCAAAACTTTCAAATCTCTTGCAACGTCTTTGAGAGAAATGTTCGACAATATGGATAAAGCTCAAGCATATATAGAGGAAACCGAAAAGTTTGAACATGAAGAGGATTTGAAAGAAAAGGTAATGATTTCCACACTTTTTAAGCTTAAAGATATGTCTCTGGCGGAAAAACTCCAGATCAAGGAACTTATACTAAACATAGGTGATATAGCCGATCTTACTGAAGACACCTCTGATAGAGTTCAGATCGTTATAATGAAGCGCAAGGTTTAAGAAAGAAAGCTCACACGCTCGAGCGTGTGAGCAAATCACAAGAAAACACTTATAATTCCCAACATCGTTACACACATCAAACCGCTAATAATGGGTGTGCCAACCCAACCATATACGACGCGCATAACCATCTTTGTATTTCCTATGCGCGTCCCTCTTGCGAATCCTGCACCTATCACAGCTCCAACGATCGCTTGCGAAGAACTCACCGGTACACCAATGAGTGCGTATATCCACACCGTTAAAGCCGAGCCCAGAACAACTACCAAAGAGGAAAAATAGTCAAGTTCGACTATGCTCTTTCCAACCGTTAACATTACCCTTCTGCTGAACGTTAAAATCCCGAAGGCTATCGAAAGTCCACCGATCAGAGCCAGAAGCTGTATATTCAACAACCTTCCAACGAGCGCCCCGGTAACGTTAGCAACGTTATTTGCCCCCAGGGAATACGAAGCATAGGCTCCGAAAATCCAGGTTGCTACTTTTATTGTTAAATCCTGTGTTTTAACGTTTTTAATCAACCTAAAAGGATAAGACAAGATTATATACAGTACAAAACCGAACACGAAGGCCCCAAAAGGTGTGCCAACCCACGAAAGCATAATTTTTACGAGTTTTCCAGCATCTACATGTCCGTTTATCAAAAGGCCTGCACCAGTAAGAGCACCAACAACCGCCTGTGTTGTTGATACAGGAAGACCGAAAAACGTCATTATCGTAACCGTTAAAGCAGCAGCAAACATGGAAACAGCTGATGTTGCAAGATTTATCTCTGTAAGCCCCCCAATTGTAGAAAGACCTTTCGAACCCTGAAGTACGGCGCCTAAAACAACAAAAATAGACGCCACTATTGTGGCTGTTCTAAAACGAATTACTCCGTTGACCACAGGTGGCCCAAAAACGTTTGCTGCGTCATTTGCGCCAAGCGACCATCCTAAGAAAAGTGAAGGCAATATGTATATGAGCATCACCAAAACGTTTCACCTCGCCCAAGAAAATTACCCTGTAAGCCATATTTTATCATATCTTCGAATTTTTCTTCACACCCTCGAACGGTTGTTATGAACCATTGTAAAGGATTTGAGGCAAAAATAGTTATTTAAGCCAGATAAAATACCATCTTTGAATCTAAAAGTTCTTTCAAGTTATTCTGTTTCTTTCTGCACAGTGTTAACTGATGTTTGTTTTTATGGTTGTAATGTTATACTTTTATTGAGGTGATCGAATGTTCAAGATGACACATCATGCGTGTGTTAGAGGAGTAGTTATTGATAAAGGGAAGGTTCTTGTTGTGGAACACTCTCACTCTAACAGGCCCCCTTTCTGGTGCTTTCCAGGAGGACACGTAGAAGAGAACGAAACACTTGTTGAAGCTGTAAAACGCGAATTAAAAGAAGAAACACACCTTGATGTTGATGTGGGACAGATCGTCTTTGTCCAGGAATTTGTTAAAGAACATCTGATCGAGCTGTTTTTTGAATGTTTTATCGTGGATGGAGAAGCAAGACTTGGTAGTGACCCTGACAACCCCGGCATGCCGATTTTAACAAGAATGAAGTGGGTAGAACCTGAAGAACTTCTGGAGCTTCCTGTTTATCCTAAAGCTTTGTCTCAAATTTTGTTCGAAGATCACAGAAATTTTCCAAAGATAGGTTTTCAGGCTCTTTACGAAAAGGAGGAAATCCAGAAGGACAAATAGTTCTCGTTCTTGCTTTTCTTAACATTGGGAAACTACATCGTGGAAGGATGAAACTGTATCAAACCTGAACGAGTCAAACGTATTAGATCCAGTTCTTCAACGTTTATTTTAAGAAAGGAGGGTTATTATGAAGTACAACATCTACGCCAAGGACATACCAGTAACTGATACCATGAAGGAGCACATTGATAAGAAACTCGCCAAGGTTTTCAGAGCAATTGATGAAGATCATTTCACCTCAATGGACGTTAGAGTCATGAAAGAAAGGGGGCTTTATAAAGTAGAAATAACCGGTCATCTCCCCGGTTTTGTTGTTAGAGTAGAAGAAAGAGGCGACGACTTTTATGGTGTTGTAGAAGCAATAGCAAACACCCTTGAAAGAAGGATTAAACGTTATAAAGAAAGAGCGAAAATGAGACATAGAGCAAGTGCTAAAGAGATCCTAGAGGCTATTCCGGAAGTTCCTGATGAGGAAGAAAGAGGACTTCAAATAACCCGTACGAAGCGTTTTTCTATAAAACCTATGAAAATCGATGAAGCACTCTTACAAATGGAAATGCTTGGTCATACATTTTTTGTATTTAGAAACGTAGACACTGATGAAGTTAACGTTCTGTACTTAAGAAAAAATGGTACAGTTGGTTTAATAGAAATGTCAGAATAATCAAGAAATTTGAACTACCTGATCAGGCCGCTTTTTGCGGCCTGGTTTTAAACAAATAAAGTGGAGGTGAATGGAGATCACAAAAAAGAAAAGAACGCAGGCTATCGTTTTTAGCTCATTAGAAGATGAGGTAAGGATCGCCATTCTTGACGAAGGTAAAATCCAGGAAGTTTTTTTTGAAGAAATGGACAACGAAAGTTACATGGGAAACATTTATCTTGGAAAGATAGAAAATGTGGTTCCAAGTTTGGAAGCAGCTTTTGTTAATATCGGAATCGGGAAAAACGGCTTCCTTAGATTCAAAGATACCAGAAATAACCAAAAACTTGAAAAAGGAAAAAAAGTCCTGGTCCAGGTTAAAAAAGATCCAATAGGTTCCAAAGGTCCACAATTAACACTGAAAATCAGTATACCAGGAAGATGTCTCGTTTATATGCCCTTTTCCAAACACGTAGGAATATCGAAAAAAATAACCGACCAGGCAGAACGTGAAAGGCTCATCTCCATCGCTAAAGGAATAATAGAGAATGATGAAGGGATTATCTTCAGAACAGCCGCTAACGGTGTTGGTGAAGATACTCTTCGCGAAGAGCTGGAAAACCTGAGAACAATATGGAAAAAGATAAACGAAAAATTCAGAAGGGCGAGAAAACCCCAGATTCTCTATGAAGAACCAAGTCTTGTTGAATACATACTTAGAGAGAGACTAACTGAAGATGTAAAAGAAATAGTCGTCGATAGCGAAGATCTCTGGCACGATGTTGTTGCAGGGATAAGTAAATTCAAAAGCGGGTTTAAACCGATTGTAAGGTACGTTGAAGAAGACGCATTCCTACATGAAGGAATATACGAAAAGATGAAGGTATTATACACACGGGTCGTTCCACTTCCAAATGGCGGAAATATATTCATAGATAAAACAGAAGCAATGACAGTCATCGATGTTAACTCAGCCAGCAATACTCACGGCAGTGACGTTAGTGAAATGTCTTTGAACACTAATCTTGAAGCCGCGGTAGAGATAGCGCGACAGCTACGCTTGAGAAACATTGGTGGAATTATAGTCATTGACTTTATCGATATGAAAAGTGAAGCTGACAGAAAGAAGGTTATCTCGCTGCTTTCTGAAGAACTAAAAAAAGACAAGGCGCATTCACTGATCCTTGGATTTACAAGACTCGGTCTTCTTGAAATGACCCGTAAGAGATCAACAGCAACTATAAATTCCAGAATATATAGTACATGCCCTATATGTCGTGGAACTGGTCAAATAGAGTCACCAAAAATTACTTACCAACGGCTCGTAAGCGACTTACAGAGATTGTTCAAAGACAAGAAAATCAAATCAGCTACCGTGCAGGTATATCAAAATCTTTCTGGAATACTCACACCTGAGGTACAAAAGCAATTGAGTAAGCAATTCAAGAGAGAAATTAAAGTATCCTTCACCTGGCCAGTCCCAGCGACTTACGATATTAAAGGAAGCACAAAGTCAGAAGCAAAGTCAAAAAAATAGGGGTTTGGAAGATTATCCGATTAAACAATGGCGTGCCCGGGGCGATTCGAACGCCCGGCCTCCAGATCCGCAGTCTAGCGCTCTATCCAGCTGAGCTACGGGCACACCAAAATGGCGGAGAGGGAGGGATTCGAACCCTCGGAGGGTAAACACCCTCACTTGCTTAGCAGGCAAGCGCCTTCGGCCGCTCGGCCACCTCTCCACCTACAAAAGGATTCTAACACGCTGACAACTTGATGTCAAGATTCTTGAAATTCTCGTGAACGGGCTTCCTGTGAAGTAAGTACCTTCCTATCTTTAAGGGCATTCAAGATTAGTTAACTCATTTACAAATTTGTTGACATTCTTATGTTGCATATATGTGCAATAATGCAATTAAAAGATAGAATAGAGATTCGAGAAGCCGAGAACCGAGAGTCCGAGAGAATCAAAAGAGCCGCTGCGCGGCAGATACGAATCCCTTCGGGATTGTCACGAACTCCTGCAGAGTTGTTTCGAACCACTTCGTGGTTGTTACGAACTGCTGTGCAGTTGACATGTGCCTTCGGCGGAATAGAACCCAAAAAGCGAATATCATTAAACACGTTTCGAAAATAAATCCGGTCATCCTGAACTTGTTTCAGGATCTGTAAGGGTCTCTCTATACCTCTAACGCCCTTGGACTCTCGGTTCTCGATTATCACGAACAACCTACAACGCACAACCTACAACGTTTCTTGATTTTTAGATCTCGGATTCTCGACGCGCGAAAAGGGAGTGATCATATGAAAGAGATGGTTGATTTCTTCAAGGCACTCGGTTGCGAGTGGAGGATAAGATTGGTTGAGATTCTTTCAGAGAACAATAAGTGCATGTGCGAAATCGAAGCGGAATTTCCCATTGATAAAACAACGCTTTCCCGGCATCTGAAAGCTCTCAAGGACGCCGGAATTGTAAGAGAAGAAAAAGTGGGAACACGAAAAAATTTATTCATCACTGACGAGCGGGTCCTTGAAGTCATCGAGTTAGTAAAAAAAATCATTGAGGACAGAAAATTTGCTTAATGAGTTGGAGGGCTAAAATGAGAAACATTCTGCCAATGATTATCACAAAATTTTCAAATCCCCGGATAAAAGTGGAATTCAAAAAATTTTCCCTGTTAGTTGGTGGGTTTTTGCTGTTTTACCTCTTACCTTTCGAAAATTCAAACGTCCAGCAGGCAATTCTTGGCGGTTTTACGATGCTAAGTTCTTATGCGAAAGAACACGTTTTGTTCTGTCTCATTCCAGCATTTTTTGTAGCGGGTACCATAACTGTTTTTGTTAAGAAAAGCGCTATTTTAAGGGTTCTCGGGCCACAAGCGAAGAAAATTATCGCTTATCCTGTTGCAGCATCTGCTGGTGGAATTTTAGCTGTATGTTCTTGTACCATTCTCCCATTGTTTGGAGGCATATATAAGCGAGGTGCTGGATTGGGACCAGCCATAGCTTTTTTATTTACAGGTCCGGCAATCAATGTGGCAGCTATTTTCCTGACAGGAAGGGTTCTTGGATGGGAGTTATCAATAATCCGGCTCGTGGCTACCATTTCATCTGCTATCGTAATTGGACTTATTATGCAGGCAATATTTGCTGAAAAAGGCGAGGGTGGTTTTACCATTGTAGAAGATGAACCGGAACTCTCCTGGGCTCAAATCCTTGTATTCCTTGGTCTTCAATTTGTTTTCCTTATAGCCGGAGGTTTAAAAATCAACGTCATCATAAAAACAACCATTATGGTTATTGCTGCTTTGGGAATCATTTTGATGGCACTAAACTTCAAACCGAGTTACAGTGCTCGCTGGATTGAAGAAACCTGGGAGTTCACAAAGAAAATACTTCCTTATCTTTTCTTTGGCGTCTTTATTGCCGGAATTATTTCTCATTCTCTGCCCAAAACAGTTGTGCAGACTTTCCTGGGTGGAAACAGATTGTTTTCAAATTTCTTTGCGTCAATTTTTGGAGCATTCATGTACTTTGCGACCCTTACAGAAGTTCCCATCATCCAGTCTCTTATGGAACTTGGTATGGGAAAAGGACCGGCTTTAGCCCTGTTTATGGCGGGATACACACTGAGCTTGCCCAGTATGATAGTTCTCACAAAACTACTTGGAAAGAAAAAGGCTTTTACTTATTTTGCACTGGTAATAGTTTTTTCAACTTTTTGGGGATACCTTTATGGAAATCTTATGAAGTAAAAAGGAGGTTGAAAGCGGTGAAAATTGAGATCTACGGAACAGGTTGCCCAAAATGCAAACAGACAGAAAAAATAATAAGAATGGCAGTTGAAGAACTGGAAATTGACGCAGAAATCGTAAAAATAGAAGATCTCATGGAAATCATGGCGCGAGGAATTTCAATAACTCCTGCAATCAGGATTGATGGGGAAATTGTGCTCAGTGGGAAGATTCCTTCTCTCGAAGAAGCAAAAAAACTCTTACAGCGATAAGCATGCTCGCACGTGAATAAGCCCGGCTCTGCCGGGGGTACGCGTCTTCGGCGGAAAGAACCTGAGATCCGCTATTTTAGGGGCAGAACATGCTCTGCCCCTACGATAAAAAAACAGTGATTTATTGCAACCTTGCAAATCCAACTCGTCATCCTGAGCTTGACTCAGGATCTGATGCAGGAGTAAAATAAAGGAGTTGCTTCCGTTTTACTTTGTCCAGGATTTTTTCATAGAGCTATTGATGAAATTTCTAAAAGCAGCCGAAAACAAAGCTGGCACTCTGTAGCGCGAAGAGCCTACAAAAGAGCAGCTATTACATTTGTTGGTGATTATAGGGCAATAAGAGGTGATCTGTCAAATCGGAAACTTTACTATAAATATACTTCCCTTTCCTAATTGACTTTTTACTTGTATTTCAGCATTATGAGCTAAAGCTATTTCTTTAACGATAGAAAGTCCCAAACCAGCTCCTTCAACTCTCGAGCGTGATTTGTCTATTCTATAAAATTTATCGAAAATCCTTTCGAGTTCATTTTCTGGTATACCCTGGCCAGTGTCACAAATAGATACAAGGACATGTTTAAGACCTTTTTTCTCCTCAGAAAGCTTTGCAGTGACTGTAACTTGCCCACCTGGTTGGTTGTACTTTATGGCATTATCGATTAAATTAAGAAACAAGCGAACTACAAGATCAAAATCTCCAACAATTGTCAGATTGTCCTGTAAATCCGCTTTTAATATGATTCCTTTTCTATTTGCCGCAAATTGCATTTGTTCAACGACAACTTCAAGCAATTCCGTTAAATCTATCTTTTCTTTGTGTAGTTTTATTGCTTTACTGTCAAAGCGCGCAACTATGAGAAGAGTGTCTACAAGCTTGCTCATTCTTTCAACTTGTTTTCTTATTTGTATTAAAGAATCTTTATATTCTAGCGCATCCCGTTCACGATTAAGTGTTACATCTATTATGCCTTTTATCGATGTCAAAGGAGTTCGCAGATCATGAGCAGCATTTGCAGAAAATTGTTTTTGGCTATTCAATGCATTTTCCAACCGATCAAGCATTTGATTAAACGTTTTTGATAAACGCCCCAATTCGTCATCTGGAAGATCTATATCAAGGCGCCGATCTATTTTTTCAGCGTTTAATTTCTCTTGCCAGGTTTGTGATACGGTCTATTGGTTTCAGCGTTTTTTTAGCAAGCAAATAACTACCAATAGATGCGATAATAAGTGTTAGTGGTATAAAAATTACAAGCAAACTTCTAAATTTTTCCAGAGTTTCTCCGAATGGTTCCGTAAACTCTGCTACCTGGAGCCAACCTAAACTAAGCTTTACTGTGTAAACACGCCATTCTCCAGAATCAGTTAATATGGTCAAAAAACCTTTTTTTAAAATTTTCGGATCCGCTGGTAAAAGAAAATAGTTTCCAAAACCATCAATAACGTTTCCGTTTTCGTCCAGGATACGAGCAAAGAGTTCTTTACCAATAAAATTTTTTATCAAATTAGCTCCATTTTCCGTGTTTTGAAAGGCAAGTTTATTATCATCATAATCAATATTTATTATTAGTTGGGAGGCTATGAACTCCAAATTTTTATCTATAGTTCTCCGTAAATTAGTAGAGAAGCTGAAATAGAGAACTACCGTGAACGTTATGAGTACAATCGCTAGAAAAGTTACATACCAAATTGTTAACTTGGTTCTTATTGTTATTGTTTTCATATTAAAAAATCAAGATTCGCCTCCCTTACTTTTATTTGGCTGTATTTCTCCTATCATATACCCCACACCATGTACTGTATGTATTAGTTTGTTCTCAAACCCATTGTCTATTTTCTTTCTCAAATAGCGTATGTATACATCTACAATGTTTGACTCTGTATAAAAATCTAAGTTCCAGACGTGTTCAACTATTCGTGTTCTGCTCAATACTTGATTTGGATGACGCATTAAGAACTCCAGCAGTGCATATTCTCTTGGTGTTAAGTCTATCCTCTTTCCAGAGCGCTCAACATGATGGGTTACAGTATCAAGGACAAGATCGCCTACTTGAAGCTTCAAATTTAAAATTGTGGGAGGACGCC
>NZ_JGCK01000005.1:0-6920 GCF_001639905.1 Kosmotoga sp. DU53
GTTGAAGCTCTGGAGAAATTGGCCGAACAGGATTTTGACGTGGTAATTTCCGATATTTTGATGCCCGAGATGGATGGTTTTCAATTATGTCGCAGGGTGAAAATGGATGATAGATTAAAAGAAATTCCTTTTATACTTTATACCGCTGCCTACACCGATCCAGAAGATAGAAAATTCGCCCTCAGCCTTGGAGCCGACAGGTTTATTATCAAACCGTTAGAACCAGATGCTTTTGTTGAGATAATAAAAGAAGTTATTCAGAACCATAAAGTAAAGCCTTCAAACAACAAGGTAGTGAATAAGGTAGTAAATAAGGAAGAGATTGTATATCTCAAGAAATACAACGAGAGATTGATCAAGAAATTGGAAGATGGAATGTTTCAGTTAGAAGAAAAAAATATAGAACTCGAACAAAGCTATAAAAAGATACAGAGAACTCTGGATTCCATTGTTGAAACAATAGGATTGGTAATTGAAATGAGAGATGCCTACACTTCTGGTCATCAACGACGCGTAAGTCAGCTTGCCTGCGCTATTGCCAGAGAAATGAACCTGTCAGAAGAACAAATTGAGGCTGTTCGTATAGCTGGTCTTTTACATGATATTGGCAAGATATCTGTACCGACAGATATCTTGAACAAGCCTGACAAACTGAATAAATTTGAACTCGGAATTGTAAGAAACCATCCCCAAACTGCATTTGAAATATTAAAAGACGTGGAATTTTCTCAACCCATAGCTGAGATTGTGCTCCAGCATCACGAACGAATAGATGGATCCGGTTATCCTAATGGCTTGAAGGGTAACCAAATTCTTATAGAAGCGAGAATACTAGCAGTGTCAGATGTTGTCGAAGCTATGGCGTTCCACAGACCTTATCGTCCAGCACTTGGTATAACTAAAGCTTTAGAGGAGATCACCACAAATTCAGGGAAACTCTACGACCCTGAGGCTGTAAAAGCTTGCATAGCAGTGTTCTCACGAGGATTTGATTTTGAAAAAGAAAGGTAAAAAGTTTACCTTTTCCAGCCGAAGTCTCCCCAGCCTCGATACCTCATCATATGCCTCTTGAGTTTCATTTTCACTCTCTGTCCCACATTTCCGAAGCATTTGGAGGAATGATCTATTCGGAAGTGGTCAACCATCCTTTGAGTATTGGATTTACTTTTCCAACCGCCTTTTCGATAAATTGGATCAAAAATGAGCTGACATTATTTTTGAGACAAAGGATTGAAGATTCAGAAACTAAAATTCAATGTTAAAAACTAGAGAATGGAGAAGGAACAAGATACTTACAAAACTGAACTAAAACCCGAGAATCATGAGTTCAAAAAAAGAGCGATGGTATCACTCCTGACGTAATTTTCATTGCCGTTCTTTACAACCAAAATGAAGTTCCATCAAGTACTGGAACTATAGGCTGGTAACTGACACCTAAATCAGGTATATCAGAACTTCAGTATAGCAGAGATTTTTAAGCTTTTTAAGTTTTTGTAATCAAATGAATTGTAGAACTGGCTCAATATCCAGAGGTCTAGCTTGTTAATATTGAATCCTATTCCTGCCTTAACTACAGGTTCGCCATTTGAATTTGAATATCCAACAAGATAATTAACTTTGCCACCCAGTAATATATCAGTACTGATCGATAGAATTTCATTTTCTATGAATGATTTTAGGTCTTCTATAATAAAACTAAATCCGAATGTACTTCTCACAACCGAATATCGGCTAATACTTTTCGAGTAGAAAATAAGGCCAGTTCGCGCAACTAAAGGATCGAATTCTTCATTGAACGTTAAAGTCCCCTTGCCAACGATCAGAAGATCGTCAGGTATATATGAAATATCCAATCTAGCGTATTTGCTAGTGTGTAGGTGCTTCTCAAGTGATTGAGCAATTACGCCAAAGGCGATTTTTGGAGCCTGAGTAATTGCGAAATTACTCAATGTATCAAAAGGTACCGAAGCCGCTAAATATAATGATCCAAGCTTTATTGCTCCGGCTGCTGCAAATTCATATTCGCTCTGTTCAAAATCAAAACTCAGCGGAAATGTTCCTTTCACACCGACAGCTACTGTAAATATTGAATATTCAAACCTTAGTAAACCATCTCCAAGAAAAAGGGCTTGCGGATGATCATAGCTGAGACTAAGTTTTAATTCATAATTCTGCAGCAAAATATCCGAGGGCCACTCCATGTAACTGGTTGCGTCAAGCGGGAGCGCAAACAGGGAAAATGAAACAATCATAGTAAATAAAACCATCAAGAAACCTTTTTTCATGATCTCTCCTCCTCGCAGAAATTAGACCCTCTCGCCGCCAATTTCACTCTTTAGCAGTTTTTATAACCTTTTCTTTCCGCTTGAAGTTCAAATTCGTATTTAATTCGAATCACTTGTTAAATTGTTAACTTGATTGAAATTGTTTCTATTAGTATACCATGGTTATATGGATGTTCAAAAACAAATTACTATCTCTGATTCCAAGGGGATAACGCTTTAGTTATCGGTTATTAGTCGATAATTTTGACGTCAGGATTGTCTTCGGCAATGTTCCTGGGAACGACTACGTCGCTGAGTTGCCGGACTTAGTCCAGGAGGCTCGCAGACGCTGTAAAAACACGAGGGTCCGAGAAGTCGCGAAGGCGCTTCGCAGCGGGGGTGAACCCTCCGAAATTGGTGCAACTGGCTATGCCAGTGGAGCGAACTCTTTCGGAGTTTGTACGACTGATTTCGCCGATGAACCATTTTTTCGTTAGTATTCTTAGTTTTTCTGATACACTTTTATTTTAGCGCTTACAAATGGTACAAAAAACACTCGGTACAACGAATTCCTCAATGCATCTATATGTACAAGTATAAAAAATGAGACCAGGACAAAAAACTATAGATTTATTTTAAAATCGATAAAGGAAAGAAAAACGTCATATAACAATGCAATTCACCAAGGATTCTGATGACTAGCCCGGCGGTTTTAATAGAAAGGTCATCAAATAATTCTGTTTTAACCTTATTTATAGAGGTGAACAAAATGAGGAAACCCTGGTCAATATCTACAACCGTCAGAAATCCAGAAAGATTAAGGGATTTTCTAAAAGTGTTGAAACAACTAGAAGGAGAAAGTTTTACGAAAGAAAATCAAGTAAAATATCAAATTCTTTTAATCAAGGAAAGGCTATATAAACCTAACAATATCCCGCCAAAATATCAGAGGTATTATGAAGAACCTACACTTGAAATACCATATAATGTTGCCGAAAAAATTTTTGAATATCAAAATTATGAAGATCCTCCCATGCGCGGGAGGCAGTCTGTCAATCCTCTCAATAAATTAGGATTTGCTATAGCAAGAGAAGGTTATGGCCCAATAAAGATTACAGACCTTGGCAATCTTTTTTTAGAAGGTGATTATGATATTGGATTTGTGTTTTTGAAAAGCTTACTAAAGTTGCAATTTCCGAATCCCTGGAGCAGAGATTTCTCAGCTAAACACGGTTTTAATATTACACCGTTTATTGCTACCCTGCGCTTAATATATGAACTAAATCAAAGAAGTAAAATTAAAGGACTAAGTAAAGAGGAGTTCTGTTTATTCATTCCAACTTTAACAGATGCAAACCGTATAAATGACCAAATCGAGAATATATTGGCTTTTAGAAAACTAAGAAACAATGAAGAAAAACAGGAATATATCTGGAATTTTGCCAGGGAATTTTATGGTTCAGAAAAAATCACCAAAACAAAAATAAATAATCTCTCTGATTATGGAGATAATACTATAAGATACTTTCGGCTTACAAGATTTTTCCGAATTCATATGAACCCTCTGGGCCATCATTGGAGAATTGATTTGGAACCTTCCCGAATGACAGAAATAGAACAGTTGTTAGGTCAATACGATGGCAAAGCATTTGAGTTTAAAACCGTGGAAGAATATTTAGAGTACATATCTGACATAACACGTCCACAATTGCCGTGGGAACATATAGATAATTTAAAGAAAGTTGCTGTAAATTTGAGAAACATAATCGTCGATTTAGTCAAAAGAGAGGGTATAAAATTAGAGCAAAATGATCAAAGACTCGTAGAAATAGATATGTCTAAATTCAATAAAAAAGATATCCTGGAAAAACATATAAGGGAATTAAGAGGTCTGAATCTTCGCTTAAAACTGTCAATTAAGAAAAAGAAGTTAGTTGGAAATATCGAAAAAATAAAGGAAATAATTTCAATATTAGATAACCCAAGATTACTAAGAAAACTGGATCCAGAAGGATTCGAGAAAATATTGACCGAGGCATTAAAAATCCTTAATGACGAAATTTTGATAAAACCCAACTACCCTGTAGATGATGAAGGAGAACCCATAAATCATGCACCAGGTAATAAACCGGATATCGAGTGTTATTATAGAACATTCAAGGCTATATGTGAGGTAACCTTGAATACTTCTAATTTACAATGGGTACAAGAAGGGCAACCTGTAATGAGACATCTAAGAAATTTTGAAAGAGAGCATGGATTTGAAAACATTTATTGCATTTTTGTCGCTCCAAGGATACATAAAGATACTTATTCCCAATTCTGGATTTCTGTGAAGTACGAATATGATGGAAAACCTCAGAAGATAATTCCCTTAACCACACAACACTTTGCCCTGCTGCTAAAGAAACTACTACAATATATAGAGACAGGGAAAAAGTTCAGTCATTACGAATTACACAAATTATATGAGAAGATTATAAACGAAACAAAAAAGGTAAATAGTTTCTCTGATTGGACGAGAAAAATAGATCAACTTTTGGAATGTTGGATGGAGGAAAGAATATGAAAACAGGTCATATTTATAACGGAGACTGCATAAAAGTAATGCGAGAACACATAAAAGATGAGAATATTGATTTAATCTATGCCGATCCGCCTTACAATCTATCTGGAAAAAGTCTTAATTTGATAAACAATAAAACTGGTGGCCCATTTTACAAAATGAATGAAGATTGGGATACCTGGGACTATAATGAATATGTGGAATTCACAGAAAATTGGTTAAAAGAAGCATGGAGAGTTTTAAAGTCTAACGGAAGTTTATATGTGTCATGTACATACCACAATATCGGAGAAATTATATTTTTGGCTAAGAAAATAGGTTTTAGATTAAATAACATAATTACGTGGTATAAGACAAATGCAATGCCAAACATAACTAAACGTACTTTTACCCATTCTACTGAATATGTGTGTTGGTTTGTAAAAGGAAACAAGTGGAAATTCAATTATGAAGAACTAAAGAAGATCAATCCTAATAAAAGAAAAGATGGAAAACCGAAGCAAATGAGGGATTTCCTGAATTTCATTGAGATGCCTATTGTTCAAGGAAAAGAGAGAATTAAAGGTGAAAACGGCAGAGCGATTCATCCTACACAAAAACCAGAGAAATTGCTAGAAATAATTATAATCGCATCATCCAATGAAGGGGATATTGTTCTGGATCCTTTCTTTGGAACTGGAACAACAGGTGTAGTGGCTGAGAGATTGAATCGTAAATGGATAGGCATTGAAATAAATGAGAAATTTATTAAAGTTGCAAAAAATAGAATTTACGGAGGCATAGGACATGCTTAATATAAAACTTATTTTAGGGGACTGCATAGAGGAACTAAAAAAACTCGAAGCTGAAAGTGTAGATTTAATATTTGCGGATCCACCTTATAATCTATCAGGCGAAAACCATCTTACTGTGCATGCTGGTAAACCAGTAAAACTCGATAAAGGCGAGTGGGATAAAATCGATAATATTCACGAATTTAATTTGAATTGGATAAAAGAATGTGTCAGAGTTTTAAAGCCTCATGGAACAATATGGATCTCAGGGACATTACATAATCATCCTTCCATAGGAATGGCCCTTAAACAACTTGGTTTATGGATAATTAATGATGTGGTCTGGTATAAACCAAATGCCACCCCACTTTTATCAAGAAACAGATTCGTTCCCTCAACCGAGATCATTTGGGTTGCAGGTAAAAGTAAGAAGTATTTCTTCAACTATGAATTAGCAAAAGAAATGAACAAAGGAAAGCAAATGAGAAATTTATGGACAATAAAAGCAAAAAGACATATAACACCCCACCCCGCAGAAAAACCAGAAGAACTGCTGGAAAGAATAATCCTGATTGGTAGCAATGAAGCTGATACAATCCTGGATCCGTTTATGGGTTCAGGCACAACAGGTGTTGTAGCTAAAAGATATAATAGAAACTTCATAGGAATAGAAATTAATCAAGAATATTTTGAATGGGCAAAAGAAAGAATTGAAAAAACGATCGTAAAACCATCTTTATTCGGGTCTATTAAAAAATCTGTGTAAACTCTCTTTGTCCCGAGATTTAGGATTGGAGCGAACTCCTGGTAAGAATCGAGAGTCCGAGAGTCAGAGAGTCAGAGAATCTGAGATGGTCGCTGCGCGACCGAGGCTCACGACGTTGTCAGCGTAATCACCCCCTAAAGAAATAGGACAAGAGATAACGAAGTGATAGTATGAAAGAAGAGGGGGCGAAGGGATGAGAGGCAGAGAACAATATTCAATGGAATTGAAGCTAAAAGTGGTAAAGGAATACGAAGAGGGCCACAAAAACACAAGAGAAATCAGGGAAGAATACGGGATACCGGATTCTACATTATGGGGTTGGATAAACAAATATAGAGCGGAGGGAGAAAGTGCTTTTGAACCGAAACTCAGAGCTGGAGATTTCATTGTTGATCCAACGAAGATACCACCTGTTCTGTACAAAGAGATAGGGCTTGACAAGATAAAGAAAGACCCAAAAGAGCTAAAAGGGGTTCTCAACGAAATCGAGAAAATACAAACTCATAATAGCAGAGAAAGAATTGGAAATAAGGTTGCTAAAAGAAGCTCTA
>NZ_JGCK01000065.1:0-6948 GCF_001639905.1 Kosmotoga sp. DU53
CTTTGAAAAGGGAATTCGTAAGAAACAACGAATTCAAGAATCTTGAAGACTTGTGTGAAAAACTAAAGGTATATCTGTCTTTTTACAACAACCTGAGACCTCATGGGTCATTGAAATACCAAACACCAAGATACTATACTGAATTCTCCAGCCAAAACGAGCCTGTGTACGTAAATCCTTGATGTTGGTCTGTTTTTGTCCAATATTTGGGGGTCAAGCCGTCGAGAACCATTAATGTAGGGGTACAGCATGCTGTGCCCTTTAGTCAGCGGTGTAGCCACTCCAGGCATCAATCAGCGAAGCTGATTCCCAGCATCAATCGCTAAAAGCGATTCCAAGCGTCATTGCCAAGGGCAATCCCAGCATCTTCCTTTTGAATTTGACTTCTGAATGATAGAATAGCACCAGAAGGTTATAAAGCGTGAATTTCGCACAAGGTGATAAAAATGGAGAAATTTTATAAAAAATTTGGTTTAAGTGGGGAACTAATTTGCCAGATCATTCGGCTAGTTGTGGATTTTTGCGACCCGGAAAAAATTTACCTTTTTGGATCCAGGGCCAGGGAGGATTTTAAGCGTGCGTCTGATATTGATATCGCTGTTGAAGGAGCCAAAAGGGAGATTGTAGGTCTAAAAGAATTGCTGGAAGAAGAAGTTAGGACGTTGCTTAAATTCGATGTTGTTGATCTTTCAAAAGTAAATGCGTATCTGAAGGAAGAAATCTACAGAGAAGGGATAGTTATATATGAAAAGATTCAAGCAAATAGCCAGTGATTACAAAAGAGCATATGAAAGGCTGAAAGAAGCGGCTGATACTGCAAAAACCACTCTGGAAATCGATGGGACTATTCAAAGGTTTGAGTTCACCTTTGAGCTTTCATGGAAACTTATCAAAGCATATTTGGAAAAGGAAGGTATTATATGCAATAGCCCACGAAAATGTTTCAAAGAAGCATACAAGTTAGGAATTATTGAAAACGAGGATACATGGCTTGAAATGATTGACGATAGAAATCTAACAGTTCATACATATGATGACAAAACTTCTCGAGCGATTTTTGATCGAATCAAAGACCATTATGTGATAGAAACTGAAAAAACTTCTTGAGTTGGATGGATAGTTATGGTGAGACAGCTGAAGTGTTGAGCTGTGCGCTGCTTTGCAGCGGAAACGAATCCCTCCGGGATTGCTACGAACTCATGCGGAGTTGACTCGAACCACTACGTGGTTGTTCCGAACCGCTTCGCGGTTGGGAAAAGCAGTCATTCTGGAGATGTCCTATCCAGAATCTGGGTTTCTTAAGTGCGAGATCCTGAATCAAGTTTAGGATGACAGGTGGGGGTATTTAGAATGACGAGTTCTGTTTATAAAGAGCGAAGCCAACACAGCGTCTGCAAGCCTCGGTTGTGCGGCGGTTACCGGATCTCGGATTTCCTTTCTTGGTTTTCACGTACAACCCACAACGTACAACCTACAACGTTTTTTTGGTTCTCGACTCTCGGATTCTTGAAATCTCGGATCTTATACAGCTCTACTAATTTTCTTAATAATAAAGACATGTTTAGAGGATAGAATTAAATTGTGAAAAAAATCACATGGAGGGTGCGTATTATGGAAATCAAAGTTTGTATGGGTAGCGCCTGTCATATAAAAGGTTCTCCAAACATCGCAAAGAAGCTTCAAGTCTTACTCAAAGAAAAAGGACTTGATGGAAAAGTCAGCCTTAAGGGATCCTTTTGTATGGGACCTTGCAATAAAGGGGTTGTAGTGTCCGTGGATGGTAAGGTTTTCTACCACATATCCGAGGACAATGTGGAAGAATTTTTCTTCAAAGAAATTTTGAAAAGAGGTGAAGAGGTTTGACCTCAATGAGAACGATCTGGGAGATTCTCTGGGATTACGATCCCAATGCTCTTGTGGTTGTAGATGAAAAGTTCAAGATTCGGATAGTAAATCCAGCCTTCAGAAAACTTTTCAAGTTTCATGAAGATGAGCAGATTGTGGGAAAGCATCTGAGCGAGATTTTCGAGGATGTCAAGGTTTTTGAAAAGGTTAGAGATGAAAATACTGTCATTAAGAATCAAAGGATGTACTTTCCCAAATATGACTTGAATGTGAACGTTGTGATATTCCCTATTCCTGAAGCCAAAATGATTGCAGCTATACTCATTGATATGACCTCAGAGATAGAACGGGAGAAAAAATCTCTGGAATTGAAAATGAAAGCCGCGGAACAGGTGCAGGCTGTTGTTGATAAACAGATGCAGATTGCTCAGGAAATAGCTTCCATACTTGGTGAAACGGTTGCAGAGACTAAGGCTCAGCTTATTAAGCTCAGGGACCTGATTACCCGGGAGTGATTGCGTTGCCGATTAGGGCAGGGGTGACAGTTAAACAACTGAATAAATATGGAGAAGAACTTTGTGGTGATACGGTAAAGATTAAGAAGATTTCTGGTGCGACTATCGTAGTCCTTTCAGATGGTTTGGGAAGCGGAGTTAAAGCGAGGATACTTTCTTCCCTGACATGTGAGATAATCGTCACGCTTTTCGAACAGGGAATAGATTTAAAAGAAACGGTACATACTCTTGCTAAAACGCTTCCTGTGTGTAAAGTACGAGGAATAGCCTATTCAACCTTTACGATATGTATTGTTAATGAAGATGGCGAGGTTCGTATAATAAATTACGATGGCCCACCGCCTGTGATTATAAAGCGTGGTCAATTGATAGATCCGCGAACTTTAGGAGCCTATAAAAACATTGAAGGCAGGAAGATTCTTGATGTTCGTTTTAAAGGAGACCCCGGAGACGCGATTTTCATGATGTCTGACGGTGTTTTACATGCAGGCCTTGGAAACCTTATGAACTTTGGGTGGGGTTGGGAAAACGTCGCAGAATACCTGCGAAAAGCCTTTGTCAAATATGATTCCTCCAGGAAAGCTGTGGAAAATGTGATGGAACTTACCAACAATTACTACGGCGGACAGCTGGAGATGACTCAACACTTGTTGGAATAAGAATAAAGGAAAAGAAGAATTTGGTGATATTTACCGGTCCGCCCCTTGATCCAGCGATGGATAGCTACGTTGTCAACCGCTTCCTTTCCCATAAAGACGCAACAAAGGTTGTGTGTGGCGGAACAACAGGAAATATTGTTGCCAGAGAGTTAGGACAGGAAATAGAGGTTGACCTTTCGACAATGCTTGATGACGTTCCTCCAGTGGGAAAGTTGGAAGGAGTTGATCTTGTCGCTGAAGGTGTTCTCACATTGAAAAAAGTGATAGCCATTCTTAAGAAATATGGTGTGGATGCTGAGAGCATCCCTCATGGCAAGGATGGAGCCACCCTGATGGCGAGGATGCTAGCAGAAAGTGAAGAAATAACTCTAATGGTTGGCCAAAGAATAAATCCATTTTATCAGAATCCTTCTCTTCCCTTTGACATGTCAGTAAGGCATAATCTTATTACTGAGCTCGTTTCAATTCTAGAAAAAGCCGGGAAGAAAGTTACGGTCGAATATTTTTAGGGGGTGCCATAATGAAAGTCAAAGTATGTGTCGGAACGATGTGTCATTTGATGGGAGCCAGTGAAATATTGACTGTGATACAGGAAATCGCCGATAATGATCCCAACATAGAATTAGTTGCTGTAACGTGCCCAGGATACTGCCATGTCGGGAAAAAGCCTCCAATAATAGAAATAAATGGTCAGGTATATGAGAATGTCACTGTTGAGAGCGTCTACCATATATTGAAAGAGGTGGACAAATGAGAAACGTAATAACAACAGAACTTACAAAACTTAGAAGGCAAATTTATATCAAACTGCTTCAGAAAATAATTTCGGGTAAGTACAACGAGATTCCCAAGATATCGAAAGAAATAATCAAAGAGGGAAGCATCCCGCAAGGTCAAGATGTTTACAAAACAAAGATAACGATTGATGAAACAATCAAGATTATTCTCGGGACGGATTATTCTAAAACCAAAGATCTGGAGCTATATGAGCTAATACCGGAAATGGAAGCGATACTCAAAGGTGAAAGTCCCTTAATGAACAAAAGCGGGAAAGTTATAAATATAATCAGGGAAATATGTGATGGATGTCCACTACCGAGTTATCATATCACAGACATGTGCCGTAATTGTTCGGCGAAATACTGTATAAATAGCTGTCCGAGAAATGCCATTCCAATTGTTGACGGAAAACCAAAAATAGATTCGGAAAAATGTGTCGGTTGTGGACTCTGTGCGAAGAACTGTCCTTATGGTGCCATAATAAAAATTCAACGCCCGTGTGTTTCAGCATGTGCCGTTGGCGCTACATACTCAGATGAAAATGGCTTTGTTTTAATTGACGATGAAAAATGCGTTCAGTGTGGAGAATGTGCGGTAGCATGTCCCTTCGGGGCAATAGTTGAAAGCTCTTCGATCGGTCAGGTCGCTGTCAGGCTTGGAAAAGAACCGATGGTGGCCATATTTGCCCCGGCTTCAGTGGCACAGTTTGGACCAAGGGTCTCGCTTGGTCAATTCAAAAAAGCCCTCAAAGAAGTGGGCTTCGTTGATGCTTTTGAGGTTGCCATTGGAGCGGATATGGTAGCCAAAGAAGAAGCGGAATATGTGGAAGAGAAATCTTGAAAGGCTTGGGTTCATAACCACTTCCTGTTGTCCGGCTTTCAAAAGAATGATAGAAACGAGATTTCCAGAACTTGTCGAACATATTTCGCCTTCCCTTTCTCCAATGCACATGCTTGCTAAAAAGATTAAGGAAGACTATCCAAACGCCAAGGTTGTTTTTATAGGACCATGTATAGCAAAGAAATATGAAGTTACCCTTCAACCATATACCGATTATGCACTGACATATGAAGAAATTGCCTCCATATTTGCGGTTAAAGGGATAGAACCAGCAAATGTAGAAGAGGAAGAACTCAATAACGCAACTCCTTATGGAAGACTGTTTGCTACCTCTGGCGGAGTGGCTGAAGCAGTTAAAAGCTTCGCAAACAAAGAGTTCGAAACAGTTGTCTGTTCAGGGTTAAAAGAGTGCATACAAACATTAGAAAAAGCAAAAAAGGGCGAAGTAAAAGGATTAATTGAAGGAATGAGCTGTGAAGGTGGCTGTATTTCTGGAACAAGAGTGATGGTAAATCCTCGAATCGCAATGTCAAACCTGAAAAGGCTCTTCAAAGTTGAGGAAACTTGATTATTTTACTTTCAGGATAATTTACAAAAAGGCTGGCATACTTGGCGGATGTCAGCCTTTCTATTTTTAAGACGAAGGGTCATTTTAAAGAAATTAACGATATTATTTATGCCCCTAGTTTAGAAGTTTATATTTGTTGGAAAGAATTCTTCTCAAGGATTGTGCGTCGGAGAAGACAATCCCGTTTATACCAATAGAATTTGCAGCTTCAACGTTTTTAGGTGAATCATCGATTAAAATACATTCGGAAGGCTCAATTTTTTCTGAATCGAGAATATACTTGTAGAAGTTTATATCTGGTTTTGCGTAACCAATGACGTTAGAAGCATAAACTTTCTGAAAAATGGAATAATCGCCTCTATTAATATGCACTTTATAATGAGAATCAATAGTATTCGTCCCGAGCACCACACGGATTTTCTGTTTAAGTTCGTGAATAATATCCACAGTTTCCGGGTTTATGTTGGGTTTGAAAAAGGTTACCTATAAATCTTCTTTGATTTCTTTGCCATAGTTTTTTGAGAAGCTTTTCCAAAAGTCTTCCGTGGAGAGTTTGCCTTTTTGGAGAAGCGCAAAATTTTCTTGACCGGCAAACTTAGTGAATTCTTTTTCTTTAATACGAAGATATTTGGAGATAAAAGGAACTACGGCTGTATTGTATGCTACAACTCCACCCATGTCAAAAATGCAAAGCTTCATAAAATTCCTCCTTAAAAAAATACGATCAAAAACTACCTTTGGTTATATAAAAATGTATAGGCAAGAAAACTCAAATATATAGCTGAAGACAGCAATATTTAACCAATAAAAATGCCTATTTGTAATGTCAAGAATGTTTTTGGCAATATAAAAATCCAGCGTTTGGAAAAATAAAAAACCAGCACCCGGGGTAAAAAAATTAAGTCTTAATACTCGAATGTTCCAATCGGTAACTCTTGCCTGCAAATACGAATAAATGGCAATGGTGAATCAATCTGTCTATTATGGCACTGGTGAGTTTCTCATCGTAGAATATCCCATTCCATTTGCTGAACTCAAGGTTCGTTGTGATTATTACGCTGTTCCTCTCATATCTTTCCGCAATCACTTGAAACAAGAGTTGCGCTCCTTCCCGGTCTAAAGGTATGTAACCCCATTCGTCGCATATGAGCAAATCTGTCTTTCTGAGTGTCTTCAAGAACCTCTTCAATGTTCCGTTGCTTTTTGCTTCCACAAGTTCATTTACCAGTGTGGCCGTTCTGTAAAATCTGACTTTCTTTTCCCGGTTACAAGCTGCGATACCTATGGCTGTTGCCATGTGTGTGTTTTTCCTGTTCCTACAGGGCCATACAGTATTAGGTTCTCTTTCTTTCCCAGAAACCTCCCTTCTTGTAATTCTTCCAATGTTATACTCTTGGGTATCTGTACGTTTTCAAAACTGTAGTCTTCGAAGGTTTTCATTACCTCGAAATTCGCCTGTTTTAGATAACGATTTTTACGTGATACCCGTCTGTTTTCAATCTCCAGCTTCAGTAGTTTCACCAGGAATTCCTCGTTGGTTTCTGCCTGTATCTTTTGGTAGTTTTCCACTATACTTTTTCCCAATCTCAGTTCTTTGCAGTATTGAGCGATGAGTTCTTTCATTTCCTTTCACCCACCAGGGCATCGTATTCCTTAAAATCGGTTGCGTACGCTCGTAATCTCGGTACTTCGTTCCCTGTTTCAAAGGGTGATGGTTCTTCCTGGATCAACCGTCGGTATG
>NZ_JGCK01000059.1:0-57043 GCF_001639905.1 Kosmotoga sp. DU53
ATTAAGTACATAACCACAATACAGGAAGGGAATATAGCCTTATTGGACATAATAGATGTATATTCAAGGGAAATAGTGGGTTCATATCTTGGGAAGAGTTGCAAGTGCAAAGATTTTACTCGAACACTGGGAAGGGCAATGCTTTACCAGGAAACGGTACCTCAGTTGGTCCGTACGGATAATGGAAGCCTGTTTACAGCTAATTACACCCGGGAATATTTTGAAAAGAACGAGATAATCCAGGAATTTGGGATAAAGCACCACCCTGATTCCCAGGCCTTTATTGAATCACAGCATTCGAATGTGCAAAGGGAATTTGTGGCTATGAATGTGTTTGAGAGAGCGGAAGACGTTCACCGAAAATACCAGGTGTACATGGATTTCTATCATAATCTCAGACCACATGGTTCTTTGAAATACATGACACCACAAGCCTTTAAGAAACACTGTAGCATTTCCATGATTCAGTCTGTTAAAGCTTGATCTCGTTAACCCGTGTCTCATTATTGGGGGTCAGACCGCGTTGTAGGTTGTACGTAAAAATCGAGAACCGAGAGCCGATAGCTGCTGCGCAGCCGAGGCTTGCAACGCTGTCAGCTGGTAGAGCGACGCTTGCGAGGCTGAGGCTTGCTACGCTGTCAAATAAAGTAACGCGAACCGCTGCACGATTCAAAAAACCGTCATTATGGAAATGTTTTATCGAGAATCTGGTCTTCTTAAGTACGAGATCCTGAATCAAGTTCAGGATGACAGTCCCTGTTTTCAAGGTGTGCTTACCGGTTCTCGGACTCTTGGTTTGGACTCTCGACTTTTTTCGAGTAACTTACAACTCACAACCGACAACGTCCCTTACATCTGCCGCAGGCACGTATCACCAACGTAGTTGGTCGAGCAACTGCGCAGCAGTTCGCAGCAACCACGAAGTGGTTCGCAACAACTCCGCAGGAGTTCGCAACACTGGCGAATCCAGTCGTACCTGTTCTCGCCTTCTCGAATCTCGGATCTCGATTGGGGTTGTGCCATGCATAATTGAGAGATGTAAGATAAAATAGGAGAAGTAATCAGGAAAAAGAAAGGAATGGAGAGGTGAAATGGAGGTAAAAGATGGATATTTATAGATGGCTTGTTAGTTCTGGCGTTCTTTCAACTGTCAAAAAGCCTTCCAGATACATAGGAAAAGAATTGAATATAGTAAAAAAAGACCCAAGAAATAAGCTGCGATTTCTTTTAGCATTTCCGGATGCCTATGAGATCGGTATGTCGCATTTAGGTCTGAAATTGCTCTATAAATATCTTAATGAAGATCCGGAGATATACGCTGAGAGAACTTATCTTCCATGGAAAGATATGATGGCAAAGATGAAAGAGAATAACGTCCCTCTTTATTCTCTGGAAACCTATACTCCGGCCAAGGAGTTTCATATCTTTGGAATAACCTTGCAGTACGAATTGAGCTTCACCAACGTGATAGCACTTTTGGATCTGGCTGAGATCTCGATCTGGCAGAAAGACAGAACCACAGAGCCGCTCGTCATTGGCGGGGGACCGTGTACGGCAAATCCTGAACCAATAGCGGATTTCTTTGATGCTTTTGTAATCGGCGATGGAGAATCCATTACTCTCCAGCTGGCAAGGATTGTTAAAGAAAATCTAGACTTGCTGAAAAAAGGCAAGAGACGCGAGCTTTTGGAAATGCTTAAAGAACTACCAGGAATGTACGTTCCCTCTCTAAATGATGGTAAAGTCGTCAAAGCTGTAATTTCCGACATAAATGATTACAGAATAGATACCAAGCCTGTCGTTCCTTTCATGGGGGTCGTTCGATGACAGAGCAGTAGTAGAGGTTATGCGAGGTTGCGATCGCGGTTGTAGATTTTGTCAGGCAGGAATGTTTTACAGACCTGTGAGGGAGAGAAACCATAAGGCCATTCTGGAAGATATAAAGGAGCTAATTGATAACACAGGATATGAAGAGCTTTCGTTCCTTTCTCTAAGCACCATGGACTATACGGCAATTCAGGAACTTACGAACAGCATATTACCGTACCTTGGTGAGAGAAAAGTTGCGTTATCTTTGCCTTCAACGAGAGTGGACAGCTTTGGAATTGAGATTGCTTCAAAGATTGCTTCTGTACGAAAAACAGGCCTTACTTTCGCTCCCGAAGCGGGTACACAGCGATTGAGGGACGTAATAAATAAAAACATATCAGAAGAGGATCTTATGAATTCCGTTAATTCCGCAATCAAGCATGGTTGGAGAAGATTGAAATTGTACTTCATGATAGGTCTTCCAACGGAAACTGAGGAAGATATAAATGGAATTGTTGAACTTGCACGTAAAGCCAAGAAAGCCGGTTTGAAAGATGTGACGGTTTCTGTGTCGATCTTTGTTCCAAAACCTCACACTCCTTTTCAATTTGCAAAGCAGATTGACCCGACTGAAGCAAGGAAGAAAATGAAAATACTCAGGGCGATAAAGAAGTTCGGAAAACTACAGGTTCACGATCCGGGAAAGAGTTATGTTGAGGGCGTGTTGAGTCGAGGAGATAGAAAGGTAGCTAAAGCGATATATAGAGCTTACACCCTTGGTGCCCTGTTTGATGAATGGGGTGAAGAGTTTTCTTTTTCAAGATGGTTGAAGGCTTTTGAAGAAAGCGGGATCAAACCCGAAGAATATACGAGAGAACGTTCAATATCAGAACCACTACCGTGGGACCATGTCTCCCTTGGAATAAGAAAAGAATTCCTGATTCAGGAATATAAAAAAGCACTTAGGGGGGAAACAACCCCTGATTGCAGATGGGATATTTGCAGTCTTTGTGGAGTATGCCCGGATTTGAAGGTCGCTAACAGACTTATCCGAATTTTAAAGCACTGAGTTTTGAAGCTTCTGTTATATCGCCGGCTCCAAGAAAGAGAACCACAGCGTCACGTTTGCTGTCCAGCCAGTTGAGGATGTCGTTGTAGTCGTCGGCGTGGTAGGATTCTACGCCGTAATTCTTCAGGCCTTCCAAAACTTCAACTTCGCTGACAGCGTATCTTCCTTTTTCGTAGGCGTCATAAAGCTTGTAAACGCACACAGCGTCGGCGCTTTTTAAGGATGCTGCAAACCGTCCATTTTCCCTGGCAAGCCTCGAGTATCTGTGGGGTTGAAATACAACAATGATCTTTCTATCTGGATAACTTTCTTTTGCTCCCCTTATTGTGTTTCTTATTTCGTCAGGTGTGTGGGCATAATCGTCTATGAAGTAAAGATTTTTCTCTTCACTAAAGCCTCTAAAAGTGAAGCGCCTGTCTACGCTCTTGAACGTTGCCAATGAGTTTTTTACAATGTCCATTGGAATTCCAAGTTCGGCAGCCATAGCGATTACGGCTGTTGCATTATAAACGTTGTGTATTCCGGGAAGGTTCAGCGTGAAACGCCCGAGGGAATGTTTACCATGATAAACTTCGAAACTCTGTTTTGTCCTATCACAGGTTCTTTTGGTAAATCTGTAATCACCATCATTTTCACCAAAGGTGATTCCCATCCCGCCAAAGAGCCTTTTTGAAGCCTCATCATCGGCGTTGTATATGAAGATGCCGGTTATTCTTTTGGCGAAGTAGTGAAAATGAGCTTGTAGGTTTTTTAGAGAATTGTTGTAGTGTTCTAAATGATCTCCGCGAACGTTAGTCACTATAGCGTGAAGTGAAGAAAATGAAGCAAAGAAACCATCGCTTTCATCAACCTCGGCGACAATAGGTCCTTCACCATTTCTGTAATTTCCATGTTCCAGATGTGGAGATTTTCCTCCAAGAAAGACAACAGGGTCTTTTCCTGCGTCTATCATTACTTTGGAAAGCATAGCGGTTGTCGTTGTTTTGCCATCCGTACCGGTAACGCTGAGTGAGTTTCGGGAAGCTATTACTTTTCTGAGAAGTTCCATACGATAAAGAAGGGGAACACCTTCGGAAATACTGCGTTCAAGCTCGGGATTTCCTCTACTGACAGCGGTTGTATGGACAACCACATCGGGGTTTTCCCAGTTCTCGCGGGCATGTCCAATATAAATGCGCATACCAACGCGCCTCAGGTATTCAACCCGCTCATTTTCTTCGAAATTTGAGCCATAAACCTCATTACCCTCAGCCGCTAAATGAAGAGCGAGACCACTCATTCCGATCCCGCCAATACCAATAAAATGATATTTCAACTTCTATTCCTCCCGAACTACATGTTCTACTATAACCCTTGCGGGATTTCTGAAAACCTCATTGTTTTTGAAGCTCATCCTTTTTAGGGTTGTAACGAGTGTGGAATAAATTTTTTCTGGAGTTGCTGCGCTTTCAAGTATAACACAACCCTGCCCCTGTTTTTCCAGTGAAACAGCGTTGTAATATTGATGATTTTCTGCGGCGCCTTCCCACGGTATTATTATACCAAAGCTCTTGTAATTAAGGATTTCGGCTATCGTTGTTGCGCCACCACGCGCTATAACTGCATCAGCTATATTTATGTATTCGTGAAGTTCTGGTTCATAAGCTTTCTCAATAACAAAGGGGAATTCATTCAGTTTAGCAGAGATATTTTCATTTCCAGTAATGTGAAGGAAATTTATGTTAGGGCCGTGTTCAAGTATCTTTGAGTAAAGCGAAAGTGCCAATTTATTCAGCAAATCCGATCCAAGGCTTCCCCCGGTTATGACCACAAAGGGAGTTTTTGGGTCGAACCCTAGTTGATTGAGAAGTTCTTCGCGATTTTTAACGGGTTTTCTGACAGGGTTTCCGCTTACGATTATTTTATCTTTTGGTACAGGGAAATAATCCGCACTTTCTGAAAAGGAAACGAATACTTTTCGTGCGAAGACAGAAAGTTTTTTGTTGGCAATCCCTGGAATGGAATTTTGTTCGTGAATGTAGATGGGGATTCCAAGCGTGTGTGCAGCTTTAACAACGGGATATGAAATGTACCCTCCCGTCGAAAAAACGAGATCAGGATTGAAATCTTTCAGGATTTTTTTTACTTTTGAAGAGGTGCGAAGATGTGACAAAACCCGGAAAAAATTCTCAGGATGGGCCAGGGGCCTTCGCAATCCCTTCACTTTGAGAGGAATTCTTTTTACTCGTGGTATGTCCTGTTCTACGTTTTTATCATCAAGCCTCCCGGCTATGGTGAAATACAACGCTTCGATGTCGAACCTTTTTGAGAGTTCCTGGTACACGGCGATGGCAGGATAGTAGTGGCCGCCCGTTCCGCCACCGCAGAATGCTACTTTAAGGTTTTTACGCATGATCTTCTTCCTTTTCTAAAATGATGCTGAAAACGAAAGCAAAGCCTATAAGCAGGGATATCAAAGATGAACCCCCGTAACTGACAAAAGGCAATGTTACACCCGTCGGTGGAAATAGGCCGAGATTAACCGCGATGTTTATCGTAGCCTGTATCATCACATAAAAGGCAAAACCAATGATGTACAATTTTCCTTCCTTTTTCTTTGGGACTTTCAAACCTATCAGCACCAGCTTTTGGACAAATCCTATATAAGAAATCATCAGCAGGAAAATCCCTACAAGTCCGAGTTCTTCGCCTATTGTGGCAAAGATAAAGTCAGAGTAACTTACCGGAAGGTAATACTTCACTGTTCCCATTCCGAGCCCTGTTCCAAATAAACCGCCAGCTGAAATAGCTTTGAGACTGTACGAAATCTGCTCATGTTCCTGTCCTCTGAAGGATGAGATAAAGGTTATGAACCTTTCTATCTGGTAAGATTTCAATAATTCTAATCGGTATGCGGCGAAGATCAGAACAATGGTGAGTGCTACTGCAAGGAGAATATGCCTTATTTTTATTCCACCGAGGAACATCATCACCAGGGTTATCAAAATGAGGAGACCGGTAGTGGACAGGTCTGGTTCAATGAACACCAGGAAAATGAATGGAGCGGCAATCAGCAATGGTATTATAAAGGTTCTCAAAAAATTCAGGTTTTTTTCTTCTATCCATCCGAAATATTTTGCTAAAGCCATTATCAAAACGACTTTTGCAAATTCTGAAACCTGAAGTGAGAAACCTCCGAGTTCTATCCACCTGTGAGAACCACCCCTGCTTGGAAAGAGGAGGACTGTGACAAGAAGAAAGATTATCGCTGGATAATATACGTAAAAGACGTTTTTGAAATGGGTGGAACTTTTTATGTGCACGGTTATCACTGCGGCGATCAGACCTATAACGAAAGCAATGAGCTGCTTGGTGAGAAAATCGCGAGCAGAAAGATAGGGAAGTCTTGCTTCCATGCTGATCCCTGCGCTGTATATAAACACAAAGCCAAGAACCAAAAGAACACTGGTAAAAAGGGTTAGGAGAAGATAAGACCGTTTCATCAGATCACTTCTTCCCTTTTTATCAGGTTGTTAAAGGCTTTGACGAAATCTTTTCCGCGTTCTTTGTAATTCTTATACAGATCGAAACTCGATCCACCGGGACTGAACAAGACAATGTCACCTGCTTTTGATAGCTCCACGGCTTTTTTGAGAGCCTCATCTATTGTGTGAACCACATCATAGGTGATTCCTTTCTTTTTCAATCTTTCTATAAGGCTTTTTAAGGAATCACCAAGAAAAATTATATGCTTTACTCTGGATATTTTTTTGATCAACGGGGTGTAATCTTCACGTTTTTCTTTTCCTGATAGGATGATTATAACTTTTTCAAGGTCGAAATTTTCCAAAGCATTGATAACGGCGTGGGCATTAGTCGCTTTTGAGTCGTTGATAAATGTTACGCCGTTTATTTGCCCGCATTTTTGCATTCTGTGGTCGAGAAATGCGTAATCCTGGAGTTTTTCCAGAGCGTCGTGGACATGGATCCCCAGAAATTGTGCGAGTCCGAGGGTTATCGCGGCGTTTTCTTGATTATGAATTCCTGGAAAGTTCAGACTATCCAGAGATATGGATAATTTGTGAAGTCTCATTATACCGTCTTTCAGGCAGAAGAAGCTATCTTTTCTGGTTGAAAAAGGAATAATTTGTTTTTTGGTTTTATCTACCAGTAGGTCTCCAAAATTTTCGAGTATTTCGGAGTTTATTATGGAAGACCCGGAGGTCAGCTCTATTATTTTGAGTTTGGCGAGAGCATACTCCCGCATGTCCCTATGGTAGTCGAGGTGGTCCTGGGCGATGTTCAGTATTGAAGATAGATGGAAGTATTTTTCTTTTTTGCCGAACCACGTGAGTTGGAAGGAACTCACTTCAACTACGTAAACATCAAAACGTTCATTGATAGAGCTTATTAGTGGAGTTCCCAGGTTTCCTCCGATAAAGGTTTTCAACCCACTTTTTTTTGCGATATGTCCAACCATGGTGGTAACTGTTGATTTTCCATTGGTACCGGTTATTCCAACGATTACACCGTGCTCGAGTTTTTTGAGTTTATCGAGGGCGAATTCCAGTTCTGTTGTAAAGGGTTTTCCCGAAGAGAGAATTCTCTCGCCGACTTCTGAGTGTGGAGAAATTCCCGGGCTCAGGATGAACCAATCACAATCGTAGAGTTTCTCAGTATGACCGCTTTCTTCAAACTCTATATTATTTGTCTTTAGAAATTCTTTTTTTTCGAGATCAAGTTTCCCTTTTTCTGAAACAAAGATTTCTGAGTGTGAATTTTGTAGAAGATACTCCACAAGTCGATAATTCGACTCGCCAAGGCCGATTATCCCTGCTTTTCCGGAGTACATTATAATTCCCTCCAGCCGATTATTCCGAGTAAAGAAACTAATAAAGCGAGTGTTGAGAAACGGAACGCAATTTTTTCTTCTTTCCAGCCAAGAAGTTCGAAATGATGATGAATAGGGGACATCCTGAAAACCCGTTTTCCCCTGAACTTGAATGAGGTAACCTGTATAATAACACTCAGGGTCTCCAGTAGAAAGATAAAACCAAAGAATATCAAGAAAAGCTCCAGACCGTTCAGAGCGAAAGAGGTTGCAAGAATCCCTCCGAGTGCCAGTGAACCGGCATCCCCCATGAAGATACTTGCTGGATGCCAGTTATGCCATAAAAATCCCACCAGCAGGCCAATCAGGGAAAGATATACAACGGATTGGTATCCTACAATGAGCAAAGGTACAATTGAACCGATAAAAACGAATCCCGCAAGGCCGTCAACACCGTCTGTAAGATTCACAGCGTTGCTGACCCCAACGATAACCACTGATGAAAGGAGATAATAGAACCATCCCAAATCCAGTTTATAACCGCTGAAAGGAACGATCAGATACGTATGGGGGTTTATTTGCTGAATGAAATAAACGATAATGAAAGCTGCCGTAAATTGCATGAACAATTTTTGAACGGCTGTTATCCCCGAGGCGTTTTTTCGCTTTATTTTCATGAAGTCATCGATGGCTCCGATTAACCCATAGGAAAGAGCAGAGAATGCGATAAGAAAACTTTCCGGGCCTCTGTTGAAATTCAGAAGTACCGCAATGAAAATCGGGATGAAAACGAGACCCGCTGCTGTAGGGGTTCCGGTTTTGTAGTTATGAAGATCGGGGCCTTCTTCGCGAATGTATTGTCCGATTCGAAGTTTTTTCTGGAAACGTTTGAATCCCTCAATAAATACGACACTACTTAAAAAGGAAAGAAAAAAAACAATTACGTTATTCTCCACTCTGCAACCTCCTACGAAAACTCAGGATAGCTTCTTCGAGTGCAACACCTCTTGATGCTTTGAAATAAACCAGATCGCCATAGCGGCAGTTTTTTTTCAGCCATTCGGCGACTTCTTCCGGATTCGAACTTTTGAAATCAATGTTTGCGGTATTTTGTACTGCCTCAACCTGGGTGTCCTTTGTGTAAAGAACTATGTGGTCAAAAAAGTTCAATAGTCTTCCGAGTTCTTCATGGGTTTTTTTTGAATATTTTCCCTGTTCAAGTATAGAGCCTACAACAGCAAAAGTTCTCTCTTTTTTTAGCTTGGCTATACTTTTTATGGCAGACTCTACAGATTCTAAACTGCTGTTGTAACAGTCATTTATCAGGATTATTCCCGCAATGTTCTCCACTGAGAAGCGATTGTTGAAAGGTAAGATAATTCTGTTGATATTGAGGAGCGGTTCTTCAATTTTTAAAGAAAGAGCTGTTAGATAAGCGGCACCAAAGTCCAGTAATTGACCGGAATTCCAGATCCCTTTGAGCTTTGCCATCTTCATTTCTCCGAAAGCTTTGAAAGCGACAAAGGTATTGTTTTTGGAATAGTCAAATTTCATTATCTTCAAATCTCCGTTGCGCTGTCCAAAAAACAACTTTTTGCAACTGAGCTCCGAAATCATTGACCTGATTCTTTTATCATCACCGTTTGTGATTGCTGTTGAATCTTTCTGAAGAGTTTCGAATATCGAGCACTTTTCCTGAAGTAATTCGGTTTCGTCATTGAAGTTCCCCCGGTGAGCCGTGCCCACGTTCAAGAGAACGGCAATATCTGGATTTACAAGGTCTGTCAAAAAAGAGATATCCCCTTTTTTGCTCGTTCCGAATTCAAAGATGGCATAATCGCATTCTGCCAGCTGTGAACGGTTTTCGAGAATAGCTATGGGAATACCTATTTCAGTGTTGAGGTTACCTGGTGTTTTGAACACCTTACCATAGTCAGAAAGTATGGAAGCAAGAATTTCTTTGGTCGTTGTTTTTCCGTTAGATCCGGTTATCGCGATTTTGTGCTTGATTTTTGAGTGCTTCAGAATAAAAGCAGCTGCTTCAATGAGCAGTTTCTTCGGGTCTGGATGAAAGAAAACAGCAGGATTGTCTGAACTTCGGTTTGAGACGCCAAAAATTGCTCCACGTTTGAGAGCGTCGTCTATGAAATCATTTCCGTCAACCCTCGTGCCCTTCAAGGCTATGAATACGTCCCCGATTTTAACCACTCGCGAGTCGATTCTGATTTTTCTTCCGTCAGTAAGTTTCAGAAAACGTTTCACGTCAAGTTGTTTAGATGAGCTCACCTTTTAGCATGCCTCCGAAATTTTGTATCCAGAATCTCTTTAACGACTCTTTTATCATTAAAAGCTACAACATAATCCGCAAAGGCCTGATAATCTTCATGTCCTCTTCCCGCTATTAAAACGGTGTCCTGTCGATTTGCCAGCGTAAGAGCTACAGATATAGCCTCTCTTCTATCCGGAATGACAAGGTACGGCTTTGTTTTGCTTATTCCTGCTTCTATGTCATTCAGGATTTCTTCGGGATCTTCTTTTTTGGGATCATCAGACGTTAAGATAACAACATCAGCGAATCTGGAGGCGATTTCTCCCATTAACGGTCTTTTACCTTTATCGGCGTCTCCACCGGCGCCAAAGACAATAATGATTCTTCCCTCTGAGAGTTTTTTTGCAGTTTTCAGAAGTTTTTCCAGAGCGTCTGGAGTATGAGCAAAATCTACAAGGACATCGAAGCCGTATTTTGTAGCTTCCTCAACGAATTCGAATCTTCCCGGGACACCACTGAAAGTGGAAATTGCTTCCAGGATGTGTTCGGTGTCGTAATTCAAAGATTCCATTGTAGCGATTGTGGCGGTTACGTTATAAGCATTGTGTTCGCCAACGAGGCGCGTGTAAACTTTATGTTTGGAACCAAACGGTGTCTCAACGGTGAAATACATACCTGTTCTGGAGATCTCCAGGTTTTCCATGCGAAAGTCAGATTCGTTTCCAAAGCCATAGGTTATTATTTTATCCCTCGGGAGCTTTATATCTCCAATATTTACGTTATCCGAATTCACCACAGCTTTTCCGACAGGTTTGAGTAAATTAAAGATCCGCAACTTAGTCCTGTAATAATCTTCAAAAGAAGCGTGAAAATCGAGGTGATCACGTGTTACGTTTGTAAGCACAGCAACATCAAAGCGCATTCCATCGACTCTGTGCATTGCAAGACCGTGAGAAGAAACTTCCATAACGAAGTATTCTAGATTTTTCTCTACAGCCATCTTCATGTATTTCGCCAGAGTAGCTGGTCCGGGAGTGGTGTTTTTGGGATTTGTCGAGACATAGTCACCGATCACGTTCTTTACGGTTCCCACGAGAGCAGATTTTCTTTGAAAGGTTTCGAGAATGTGGTTTATCAGAGTGGTTACCGTGGTCTTTCCGTTCGTTCCAGTAACTCCGATTGTCGTGAGTTTTTTGTAGGGATGGTCGTTGATTTCCATGTACAAATGTGCTTCTGCAAGCCTGCTGCTTTTAACGTATATAATAGGAATATCAAGATCAACATCGATTTTTTTCTCAGCAATTAAAGCAGCTGCACCTCTTTCTTGAAGTTCAGGAGCGAGCAAATGGGAGTCAAAAGAAGTACCTTGAAGACAGATAAAGAGGTTTCCGGGCTTGAGAAGGCGGGAGTTACTCACCACATCATTGACCTCGGGGTCTTTCCCGTTGAGGTTGGTAACCTCAACGAGGTTATTACCGAGAAGCTCGATGAGATGGGAAAGTTTCACATGCCTCCCCCCTTTCGCTGAAACTATTGTATCATCGCAATTTCGACTTGACAACAGGTATACTACATGCTAATATTAAATTAGCAGTCTCCAGGGAGGAGTGCTAATATGCCGGCGAGAAGAAAAACTGATGGTCCAAAACTCAACGATAGACAGGTAAGGGTCTTATATTGTATAACAAGGGAATATATAACTCACGGGAAACCTGTAAGTTCAAAGCAGGTATTGGAACGTTCTGACCTGATGTATAGTTCGGCAACTATTAGAAATGATATGAGAAAGCTGGAGTTCCTCGGTTATATCTATCAACCTCATACATCAGCGGGGCGGATCCCCACTGACAAGGGGCTCCGTTTCTATCTCGAATCTATAAAGGAGTTGAATGATGAGCTCAAAGAAAGCTCCGCGGCGATATCGCTACGGCAGGTTTCGGTAATAGGTGATATAGAACATCTCTTGATGGGGATGGCCAGAATCATAGCAAAGGTTTCTTCGGCTTTTGTTATGGTAGAGCGTCCTGACATAGATAAGCTTGTAGTCAAGCATGTAGCTATATCACCGGTAACGGAAGGCTATTTGAATGTGACAGTCGTTACAGATCTTGGAGTTACAGTCAATTCAACGGTTTTTGCCGGTTATGAATATCACAATTATCTGGACCTTCAAAAACGCGTAAACAGCGTCGTAGCGGGAAAAACATATCGGTGAGATCAGAGAAGGGCTAAGGAATTTTAAGCTTGTTCAGGAACAGTGGTATAGCAAAGAAATCGAAGAGCTGTTCTATTTTCTCGGAGGTGTTTTTGAAAACGATGGTGGTGAAAGGTATTATAAATATGGTCTGGAATATCTCGTTACTAATAAGAATCTCGGCTGGCAGGATATCTCCGGGCTGGTAAAGTACATTGAAAATCCCAGAAAGCTTGAGATACTTATGAGCAAATTTTCGGAAGTATCGACAGAGAAGGTTCTTATTGGTAATGAGATAGAAATTCCAGAATTGAAGAACTTTGCTCTGTTTGTTGCACCTTATAAACGATTCAGTGAGAAACTGGGGATGATAGTGATTATGGCGTCGAAAATAAACCTTTATGAAACAACGTACGCGTATTTGCGATTCGCTTCGAATAGGCTTTCGGAAGCGTTTAGCAAGAGGTAGTGAGTCAGGAGGTGATAATATGTCAGAAGAAGCCAGAAAGAATTTGAAAAAGAGTGTTGAGAATAAAGGAGAGTTTGAAAAAAAGATAAAGAAGGAAGCCTCGGAAAAGGAAGTTGAAAGGCTTAGGAAAACGCTTGAGGAAAAAGAGAAAGAGATAAAAACATTGAAAGATGATATATCCCGTTTGCGTTCAGAGTTTCACAATTTTAAACTCGCTCTGGAGAGGGAAACCAATCGACTCGTTTTGAAGCAAAAGGAAAATATGATTTTCAAGTTGTTGGATCTGAAGGAAGATTTTGAGAGGGCTATGAATCATTTTAGTGAAGAAGCCAGCCCATTGATTAAGGGTGTTAGGATGATTTACAAGAAGTTGGAAAGTATCCTCAAAGAGGAGGGAGTAGAAGAAATCGTTCCAACGGTTGGCGAGCTTTTCGATCCGTTCAGGGATGAGGTTGCCGAAACCGTTGAATCTGATGTTGTTGAAGATATGTCTATTCTGGAAGTAGCTGAGAAAGGCTATAAATTTTCCGGTAAGATTATAAAACCCCCGCGTGTTATTGTTGCTATGAAGCCCAAAAAAGCTGATAGTAAAAAGGAAAACCCTGAAGACGAGGGAGGAAAAGAGTCGAAGAAACGGTAGGTGATGTAAATGGCTGCTGCGAAAAAGGATTATTATGAGGTTCTGGGTGTGTCCCGTGGGGCATCCCAGGAAGAAATAAAAAAGGCATACAGAAAATTGGTAAAACAATGGCATCCTGATACATACAAAGGTTCCGATAAGAAGTATGCTGAAGAAAAGTTCAAAGAAATTCAGGAGGCTTACGAGGTTCTCATTGATCCACAAAAAAGAGGTATGTACGATCGGTTTGGATATGTTGGAGAACCTTCATACACCGGTTCTGGCCAAACTGCTGGACCGGGTGGAGGCTTTTTTGATGATATTTTCAGTGATTTTCAGGATGTTTTTGATGTTTTCTTCGGAGGTAGCCGTACAAGAAGCAGGAAAGAAAGAACCGCAAGGCCCGTGAAAGGTGACGATATATACGCTAATGTTTCAGTTGATTTGAAGGATGCGATTACCGGTAAGTCTGTCTTTCTGGAGTACGATAGAAAGGTAACGTGTAATGCCTGTAATGGTACCGGAGCCGAAGGCGGAACGAGTTTCCGCACGTGTCCGCGCTGCGGTGGTAGCGGTATGATTACGGAAGAACATCGTTCACTCTTTGGAATATTCAGTAATACTCATACCTGTGAGGTATGTAATGGTACTGGAAGGATAGTAGACCAACGTTGTAGCACCTGTGGTGGTTCAGGATACACTCGAGAAAAGCACAGAGTGAAGATAAACATACCACCCGGGGTTGAAGATAGAGCCACAATAAGAATCAGCGGCCATGGTCATGCAGGAAAGAATGGAGGACCGAACGGTGACCTTTACGTGACCGTTCGTGTTAAGATGCCTCCGGAGTTCAAGCGAAGCGGGAATGATCTTTTGTACAGCGTTGAGATAGATTACACTCAGGCGGCACTCGGTACAACAGTTCAAATACCCCTTCCAGAGGGTGGAACAGAGAATCTAAGAATACCTGCCGGTACAAATCCCGGAACGATTTTCCGCCTCAAGGGTTTTGGAGCCCCCTCCGTTACAAGCGGAAAAAGAGGAGATATAATAGTGACCGTTAAGGTTTCTATTCCCAAACCATCTCGAAAAGAGAAAAAGCTGCTTGAAGAAATAGCAAAACTGAAAGGGCTCGGGTGAAAAGATGAACAGTAGAAAGGTAATTCTCGATTATACACTTGTAACGCTCGGTTCTCTTTTAACGGCGATTGCGCTGGTTTCTTTCATGATACCCAACAATATTATAGCGGGCGGGGTTAGCGGCCTCGCCATAATTTTTTACCGCCTTTTTGGTTGGTGGGTTGGGGTACAGATGTTTGTATACAACGCTGTGTTGTTTGTTCTCGCTTTTGCTTTGCTCGGTATAGGTTTTGGAATAAAATCCATATACTCGGCAATAATGCTTTCTTTTCTCGTAGACTTTCTGCAACAGCTCAATTTTCCGGTATTTCAGGCTTCTACCGTTCAGGATGGTGGTCTCCTTGTTGCGATATATGGTGGTGTCATTGCGGGTGTTGGAATGGGATTGGTTCTCTGGCGTGGTGCGTCAACTGGTGGTACGGATATAATCGCTATGATCTTGAACAAGTATTTTCATATAAGTACGGGTTCAGGATTGCTTATTGCCGATACGTTGATAACCATATTTGCCATAATTGTGTTTGGCCCTATTGTGGCTATGTACGGAATTATAACGATTTTCACCACCAGTAAAACCATTGACGGTTTGATAGAAGGTGTTGGGAACACGAGGACGGCTTTCATAATAAGCGAGCGTCATGAAGATATAAAGAAGAAAATCCTGAGGGACATGGAGCGTGGGGTAACGCTTATCCATGCCGAGGGTGGTTTTACAGGTGTTAAGAGACCGGTTATCATGGTATCCATCAGGCGTCGTGAAATCGGGCAGCTCAGAAGGATTATAAGAGAGATCGATCCGAAGTCCTTTACGATAATAGTGAATAACGCGGAGGTTTTTGGAGAAGGATTTAAGAACATCAATTAAAACATTGAGGTGAGGCGATGAAGTATCTTTCCATAGACAGTTCGTCGAGACGATTGTTGTTGCTTGGAGTTAATGAAGATAAAACCATGGGGGTTACGCTTCATAATGTTGGAAGACATGGCACTTATCTCGCTCCGGCCGTAAAGGATCTGCTTGAATATCTTCAGATGTCGGTAAAGGAGCTGGATTTTATCGGTTGCGGTATAGGACCGGGTTCTTTAACAGGCCTGAGAGTGGGGATTTCCACCGTTAAAGGTCTTGCGTATCCCTTCGATATTCCCGTGATTTCCTTCTGTTCTTTGGATCTTCTTGCATACAATAACTATTTGAGCAGTGCTGTGGTTATGAGGCGGGGAAGAGAAGGGTATTATTACTGGCGAAAATATAGGTTTGAAGGTTATAAACCTGTTCCGGTGGAAGAGCCCGGATTCGATAGTGTAGATAAGCTGAAAAGCGGGATTCTTACGAAAAACGAAGTGTTGATATTCGAAAACGAACAGGAGAAAGAACAGTTCGAGGGGTATGACTCATTGATTGCCCTTCCACCTTCTCCCGAGATAATGAAGCAAATCATTGTGAAAGCCTTCGAAGCAGGAGAAACCATTGATGTGAGAGAACTAAAACCATATTACCTTCAAAAATCTGTTGCTGAATTGAACTGGGAGAGAAAGCATGGGAAATCGACTTGAGGAGATTTACTGCCTCCTTTATGATGTTTATGGCCCGCAGGGTTGGTGGCCTGCGGATACTCAGTTTGAAGTGATAGTGGGAGCAGTGCTGACGCAGAATGTAGCGTGGAAGAATGTGGAACGTGCAATTGAAAATTTGAAGAACGCTGATGCTTTAGAGCCTGAGAAATTAATCGGGTTAGAAAAGGAGAAACTTGCCCTTTTGATAAAACCAACCGGTTTTTATAATGCCAAAAGCGAAACGCTTTTGAGAGTAACAAAGGCGTATCTTTCTGAGCGTTGGGAAGATCTATCCACGAAAGAACTGCGAAAGAGGCTTCTCAAGATAAAGGGAATCGGTAAGGAAACTGCCGACTCGATTATTCTTTATGCTTTCGATAGGGCGATATTCGTTGTGGACAAATACACCGTACGTTTCGTCACTCGACTGGGTATAACCACTCATGAGACGTATGATGAAGTTCAAAGAATCTTTCATGAACAGCTTAAACCCGATGTTGAGCTTTATAAGGAATATCACGCTCTTATAGTGGAACATGCAAAAAAATACTGTAAAAAACAGCCGGACTGTGCCGGCTGCTTTATAGGTGACTGTAAATTCAGAAAGGAATCTCAGATATGAATGGGATTTCCCTCAAGACCCTCCGCTGCATCACGAATAATTTCTGACAGGGTTGGATGGGGGTGAATGGATTTCAGTAATTCTTCTACCGTGAGCTGTTCGTTTATTACCACAACACCTTCCATAAGAAGTTCAACGGCATTAGGACCGACAATAGTTATTCCGACGATTTTGTGATCACTCTTGTTTGCTATCAATTTTACGAAACCGTCGCGTTCTGCCAGTATGTTAGCTCTGGGGTTGGCGCTCATGGGAAAGAGGAATTTGTCGTAGTCATCACTCAAACCATCTTCTGTTTCTTTGATACCAGTGGAACCAATTTCCGGTTCACAGAATATTACTGCAGGAACAGTTTCACTATAATAGTCGTAGTCTTTTCCTGAAAGTTTTTCTGCGAGAGCGATGCCTTCAGCACTGGCAACGTGGGCGAGCATGATGGCCCCTCTTACGTCTCCTATCGCGTAAACGTTTGGCCATTTTGTTTCAAAATCTTTATTTGTAGTGATTTTGCCGTTTTCCACCAGTTCAGTGTCTTCCAATCCCTCCGGATAGACTGGTGCCCTGCCTATGGCAACGAGAACCTTTTCGGTTTCGAGCTGTTCGCCGTCAGAAAGGGCTGTCAGGAATCCATTATCGAGCTTTTCTATTTTTTCTACCGCTACACCCGTTTTTACTTTCACACCGCGTTTTTTAAGGGATTTTTCAAGTACTATGGAAGCGTCAATGTCTTCGAAAGGGATTATGCGTGGCTGCAGTTCAACAAGAATGACCTTTGTTCCAAAAGCATTGAATATAGTGGCCATTTCTACTCCGATGTAACCAGCTCCTATTATGAGAATACTTTCCGGAAATTCGGACATGGAAAAGACCTCATTGGAGGTCCAGATGCCTTCAACGGCAAGGGTTTTGGGGATTTTTGGCTTCGATCCTGTTGCGAGGACGATCTTTTCTGTATCGAGTATTTCATTTGCGTTTTCAAGGTAAAAGCTGCCGTTTTTGTAGACCACGTTGTCTTTTATTATTTCCACGCCGTATTTTTTCAGGAGGGTTTCTGTTCCCTTCCTTGACATGAGGATAGAACGGTTCATATGTTTCATAACGGTCTTTAAGTCTATGTCAACCTGTGCTAACACACCGAGTCTTTTTCCTTTTTCCTTGATATCTGAATAGAGCTTTGCGACAGTAAGAAGGGCTTTCGTTGGAATGCAGCCAACATTCGTACACGTACCTCCGAATTCTTTTCTTTCAACTATCGCAACTTTCTTTCCTCTCTGTGACAGCCTTATCGCACAGTCACTGCCGCCAGGGCCTCCACCAACAACAATAACATCATACTTTGGCAACGTTTATCCCTCCCATCAATCACTTTCGCAAAAAAATCAAAGGAACGAACATCTCGTCATCCGTTAATCCACCATGTCTGCCCTTCATGGAATGTTCCTGACCGGTGTATTTAAAACAAAAGGCATAATCATCACGAGGAATTACGATAAGTTCCCCTACTCTTGATTTTAGGTCTTTTTTAAGATGGCCGCCGAATAGATTCAGTTCTTCGGCATCTTCGAGGTTCAACACCATGAGTTGTTCGTTCCAATTATTGAGTATAACCGATTTCAGCTCTTCAGGGTAGTGGGTGTATAGGTACATGGCTCTGTGTTCACCCCCTGGAAGGGCGTAAAGGTAGTCGTAGATCTTTTCTCTTTTCGTCCACCATATCTCTTTTTCCCATGGTGTTTCTATCTGTCCGTGATCTGCAACAATGAAAAAAGCGGTTTTTTTGCTGCGTAGTTTTCCGAAAAAATCATCCAGTGCACGTAAGAGCCAATAGGATTCTTCCATATAAGCTTCAGACTTTGGACCATAACGGTGTCCGTAGGAATCTATCAGTCCCCAATAAACGTATGTGAGGCTTTTCTTTGGCCCTGAGGAGATGATGTGATGTACTTCCTCGATCATATCCCCAAGACCGTAGACACCTTTTATGTGGGCATCAATGCTGTGCATTCTCGATAGTCCCGTGTTTACAAAGCTTTTGGATGTTATATGGTAACCGGTTATGCCTGCTTCATGGAGTTGTTGGAAAATTGTTGGCAACGGCAGGAATTTCATGGGGTCAAACCCCACCTTTGTCAGTCCATCGCGTTCCTGGGCCATTGGTGTGAGTTCTATCATGTTAGAAAGCCCACCGAATTCTTTGAGATATAGAGTGTATCCAAGCATTCCGTGCTGTGCAGGGGGAACGCCTGTGAAAAAGCTTGTGAGTGCCGCTGTTGTAGTGGAAGGGAAAACCGATGTCATTTTCTTCAAGGTATCCGGCTTTATATGTTCAAAGCCGCCTTTTCCAAGCAGTTTTAGGACAGCATTATAGCTGAGAGCGTCGATGATGAAGATGATGATTTTGTCTATGCCCTTGAGATTAATATCTTCAAGTGCGAGTGGAAAAGGCTCAAAAGGAGGTTCGACGCCGAAATGCTGCAGTATGGCTGAAGAAAAGTTTGGAATGGTTTTTTTGTTGCTGTAATCTGGCAGTACCAGTTTTTTCTCTAACAAGCTCATCACCTCAAGAAAAAGGAGCATGGATTTCCCATGCTCCATATTGCTTGCTTAACCTTTCACGGCACCTTTTGTTAGGCCACCAACGATGTAGTCCTGAAGGATAAGGAAAAAGGTTACCATCGGAATTGCACCTATGAGAGCAGCGGCAGTGAATGGACCCCAGCTTGTTTCAAAACGTCCAGAGAATTGTTGCAATCCGACAGCGTACGTCCATTTGTTTATATCCTGCAGGAGAATTCTGGCCATTATGAACTCGTTGAATATTCCCATGAACGTCAATATGGCTATAACAGCGAGTATGGGTCGTGCCAAAGGAATTACTATCTTCCAGAAGGTCTGGAGTCTTGTTGCGCCATCAATCATAGCTGACTCCTCAAGAGAGTCTGGAATGGTATCGAAGTAACCTTTGATCAACCACGTGTTGAAAGCGATCCCTCCAGAATATACGAATATCAAACCACCAAGCTATCCAGGCCAAGCCATGATACATAATTGCCCATGAATTGCAACAGGGCATAGACGGCGACCATGAACATTATTGATGGGAACATCTGTATCAAGAGCAAAAACAGAAGCCCCTGGGATCTACCCGGGAACCGCATCCTGCTGAAAGGATAGGCGGCGAGGGCCGCAACCGTGACACTTATCAAGGATACCATGAGTGCTACAAGAACAGAATTCCCTATCCAGCGAACGAAATAGAAGTAGGTAGTCTCTTTTTGCGCCCATATCTGATTGACCCTGAAGAGAGCTTTGTCAAGAGCTTTCAGCTTGTGGCTGTACTGTGCTGCATAGTTTGCCGGATAATCCAGAAGATCCGAAACAAGGCGAGAAGCCTCTGGTATCTGGCGTTGAATATCTGGAAGCTTTTATTGTAGGAATCGACCATGTTTGTGAAGGTTTCCAGGGTTATCTGGGTACCAAGGAAGCGTAGGTGGATATAATCGTAAATCTTGCTTTCAAGATTTTCTTTCATCTTCGAAAGTGTTGTTATGGCGGAAGATAGTACCCTGGACCCTTCAAGAGCTTCCTGATAAGCCCGCTGGAAATCTTCATACCAGGTATAAGCACGGTATCTCAGGTTCTTTTTCTTGTCAAAATAGGTTTCGATGATATCGGCAGCATTCTCAAAGTATGTGGCTGCGTCATCTATGCTGTTTATAGGTTTGTTTGCTAGTTTTTTGACAAAACCAAGCTCTATTCCTTGTTTGCAGTTTTCAAGTTTTTGAAGTGCAGTCAAGTAGCCTTCCTGAAGTTCTGAGATCTTCTGCTGCAATACGCCGCTTTCTTTGGAGAGAGTTATCAAATTATTCTTCATTGCCATTACTTTTTCGTTTATTTCTTTGGCTTCATTCAGTGTAAATATGAGATCTGGAAGAGCACGCTCAATATTTGCTCTGCTCACTTCGAATATATCGATAGCTCTCTTGACATCCGGATCGTCCGAAAATGCGGAGATTTTGGTTTCGTTGCTTAAGAACCAGTTCAATTCTGTGTACAGGTCAGCTACACCAGCGTAAAGAGTAGAATCTTTAAGGTTTAATTTTTCTATACTATCTTTCACTGTTTCGACCCGGGAGTAAAGCTCCCGGAGTTTCTCGAAAAAGTCGGAGAGAGTTGAACTGGGGGATTCCGGTGCGGTTTCTTTAAGTGACTTTTCAATGGTGGTTCTGAGTATTTTTAATCTTTCCGCTTCAGGGACGATTATGGGTGTAACGGTTTCTAATGCATCTTCGATTTCTTTTATTGCCAATTCGTCTTTTTCCAGTGTTTTTTCTATTGCACTTTTTTTTGCAGCAATTTCATCGAGTCTTTGAGTGGTTTCTTCATACTCGACAAATCTTGGCCCGAGTGCCTTTTCTTTTAAGTCAAGGAGTCCATTTACCAGAGCATTGTGGGCTTCAGCAAAGTCATCCCACAGAGAATTCGCAGCTTTGAAGCTGTTGTACATGGCTTTTCTTGTTGCGTTTATTATGTTTGCTCTTTCTTCAGGTATTTCTTTTTCCAGGGTTCGCAGATATTTGTTGATAACCTTGAACCATTCTGTTTTTCTCCAGCTCGAATATTCAACACCCTTTTCACTCAGATATTTTTCTGTTCTTTTCAAACTTTCGATGACAAGAGGCTTTTCATCAAAGTTTTCTGTCTCGAGAAGGGTTAAAAGTTCGTCTCTTTTGTTGAGAATTTCGCCGTAGGTTTTCTTTAGTTCTTCAGCGAGTGTTAGAACTTCCTTACCGTATTCGCCGGAATTGCTCACATAGAACAGGTATTTGTCTTTGATCGATGGTTTCGTTTTGTTTAGGATGTTTCCCAGGGCGTAGAGATAAAGTTCGGAATTCTTGTCGAGCTTCAACTCGAGTAATCTTTGCTCTACCAATTCGAGATCATCTTTTCTTATTGCGTTTATTGTGGAAATAGCTTCTGACAGGCCGGAGTTATTGAGTTCTTCGCTCAGAGAGGAGAAGCTATCATCTATTGTGGAGACCAATCCTTCTGATTCAGCCATCAATTTATCGAATTTGTTCATATATCTTTCGACGGTACTTATAATTTTTTCCTCGGATTTATCACGAAATCTTCCAAGGAGATATGTTGCTTCCTGGACATCCAGGATGAGTCTGGGAATGCTTCTTTCAGGAAAGAGCAGGTTTCTGTAATGTTGCAAAGTGATACGGGATGAAAATAGTTTTGGAGAAAACGCGGCCTGGTCTCTTCGAATGGAGGTGCTTATCAGCCATACCATGGGGAACAGCACGATTGCAACAATAATCACCAGAATTATATGTCTCAACCAGTAATTTTTCTTTTCTACGGCCATTATCTGCTCACCTCTTCGAATGCGCCTGAAAGTTTGAAATTCAACCAGCTGAAACTACCTACTATGATGAATATCAGGATAGAGATAGCGCTGGCGAAACCAAAGTCCTGGCCCCTACCTTCGAAAGCGAGTTTGTAGGTATAGGATATCAGGATGTCGGTAGCACCGGCTGGGGTAGAGCTTCCTGGAATCGCGGGACCGCCACCGGTCAATAGGTATATACCAACGAAGTTATTGAAGTTAAAGGAAAAACTTCCAACGAGCAAGGGGGCAACAGATACCATCAACAATGGAAAGGTTATTTTCCAGAAGCGTTGTCTTCCATTTGCTCCGTCGATAGCGGCAGCTTCGTAAAGCTCGCCGGGAATGCTCTGTAAGGCGCCGAGAGATACGGTCATCATGTAAGGGAATCCAAGCCATGTGTTGACGATTAGAACGGCGGCCTTCGCCCAGAGAGGATCACTAAGCCATTTGATAGGTTTTTCAGCGCCAAACAATCCCTGAACTATGAAACGGTTTATTATTCCGTAGGTTTCGTTAAACATGCCGTTTTTCCACACAAGAACGGATATAAAAGCTGGAATCGCCCACGGAATTATGAGAAGTGTTCTGTATATCTTTTTCCCTTTCATGCCTGGATCGTTCAGTACCAAAGCAAGTGCCAATCCTATTGTAAATGTGAACAGAACGCTCAAAGCAGCCCATGTGAATGTCCAGGTGAATACTTGAAGGAAGGGTTTGTTTATCCTTGGATCCTTTATCATCTTTATAAAGTTGGAGAACCCAACATTAGATACGTATCCATCGACGATGTATTGTTGCCCGTTTTCATCTATATCGTAAAAATAACCGTCCTTTTCTACGAGTGTCTTCCCTGTTTGTTTGTTGTAAACGACATCTTTCTGCACAGCTCTTCCATTCTCAAGGATGGTGATGGTTTTCAGCCCGTATTTTCTTTCAGTTGTTGCGAAGTTCCTGTAGAGCGTCATTGGATTTAGCCTGACCTGTAAACCTTCAGGGTTGGAAAACTCTGCGCCCTTCAGCCAGACACCACGGATATCCCTTAGATAGAAGGGGGCGTTTGGTTTGGTCGTTTCATCTTTAGGAGAGTAGAAATACAGATATTTCTTTCCGGAATCAGTTGTTATCGAAATGATCTGGTCTGTGGCAGAGCGTACAAGCCTATATAAAGTACCGTCAATGGAGGCCAGATTCCTTTCGACAATAAACATTTTCCCTCTTGCTTGAAGAATATTTCCTTCGCTGTCTTTCTGGATTGAAACGGGTCGAGGGGCAATGTATTGTTTACCGGTTTCGGTATCGGTAAAAAGAATCACAAAGTCGTCTGTAGGGCGGTAGTCTTTTAGGTTCACGAAGATGGAAAAATCATATTCTTTTGGATTTTCAGGAGTATAAAAATACTCGGTTAGAAGCTTTTGTACCACCTGTTGACGGGTAAACAAATGACCTGTTCCGAAATTTGTGAAGGCCGTTCTCAGCGTGTAGTACATTGGATAGATGGTTAGAATGAATAACAGTATCATCGCAGGGATCATGTATCGATAGGGATAAGCTTTGGGATTTAAGACAACAAAATCAATTGCCACCGTTAAAATGGCCATTATGATACCAAGACCGTAATTTCCACTCGATAGGAGAACCATTATGCTCCAGACCGCGAAAGAATTAAAAACAGCTAAGATCAACAGGATAAGAACAAACCCAACGAGTTTTTTTCCGCTCACCGCGATTACCTCCAGAGTTAAGTCAACTTTTTAGACAAACGCGGGGTGTATAGAACACCCCGCTAGTCAATAAGCAAATACAGAAGATAATTATTCCTCAATGGCAGTTTTTATCTTTTCAACCGCTGAATTAAGAGCGTTTTCTATGGTATCCTGACCGTTGATGATTATGCTGAGGGCATCTCCCATGGCTCCCCAGACGGATGCCATCTCAGGAACGTTGGGCATCGGTGTTCCAACAGAAGCGCTCTTGGAGAACTGAAGAACGTCGTAGAGTTCAGGGCCAGCGTCTTTGGCTACATAGTCAAAAACATCGGATCTTGCCGTTCCTCTTCTTTCGCCGAGGAACATGCCAAGCTGTCCCTGGAAGCTGCCGATGTAGTTAACGGCAAATTCAATAGCCTCAAGTTTATTCCTGGACTTGGCGTTGATCATGAAACCCTGAACACCGACGAATGGTTTCGGAGTAACACCGGGTTCGAGTTCGATATCGCTGAACGGAATGATGCCATAATCGATACCGGCATCTCTGTACCACGGAGTTGCCCATGGACCATTGATAATGAAAGCGGCAAGGCCATCTTTAAAGAGGGAATCCATAAGGTTGTAGTTAGCACCCTGTGGAATGAGCCCTTCATCGAACCATTTCTTGATAAGAGATGCACCCTTTATGGCGCCTTCATTGTTGAGTCCGATGTCGTTAACATCGAGACCATTTTCTGTTTCCTTGAAGATGTACCCACCGTAACCAGCGATGAATGGGAAGGAGAAGTAGAAGTTTCCGGCGTCGTAAACAAAGCCAACGATTTCGTCGTCGGAAATTTCCTTGGCCATTTCTTCGAGTTCAGCGATGGTTGTTGGTACTTCTTCAACAAGGTCCTTGTTGTAAATTATACCGATGGATTCGATTGTGTAAGGAACGCCGTAGAGTTTTCCGCCGTAGCTGAAAGCGCTGAGAGCAACGGGATAGTATTTATCGGCATCTGGTAAATATGGAATGGGTTCGAGAAGCCCATTCTTTGCGAGTTCCCCTACCCAGTCATGAGCACCAACGATAATATCTGGACCTTCACCAGCAGGAGCAGCTGTGAGGAATTTGGATTTGATGTCACCAAAGTTAACCTGCTGGATCTCAACTTTAATACCATAGTCTTTTTCGAAATCTGCAGCTAATTTCTGAAGTGCAGGGATCTGATTTTCGGAGGACCAAATCACGATCTTAGCACTGAGCACTGTAACCAGAACAAGTACAATAAAAAGAACAAGAGAGAGCTTTCTCATTCTCTTTGACCCCCTTTACTCATAGTTTGGGCATATCGCCACAAACCAATTCTATCAGTTTTACTTCAAAACAGATTAGGTTGAGAGTACATAGCTATTTCCAATTATCTGGCGTTAACGACGTTCAGAATTGATTAACGGTTGTTTTTTGTCATTTCCTATTTATAAGACTCTCTAACGTCTTCAGATAACTTAAATTGGGTAAACTGCAGTGGTATCTGAGTACTCATCGGCTGTACTGAAATCCACTGCGAGTTCTTTTTCATATTTTTTCAATAGGTATTTCTTTCCTACTTCTCCAAGGAGAATATACGTGAGCAGATCTTCATCAGTTTTAGCGAGAATTCCTATTTTTTCCCGGGCTTTATCCAGCTCTGGTTCCAGCAGATCAGCAGGACGGCAAGTTATCGCTTTTTCATCCTTTAGAATTCTTTCTTTGAGTTCGGGTGAGATTTCTGCTGGTGGTTTTCCATAATATCCTCTGACATACCTTTCCACTTCTTTGGTTATCAGCTTATACCTCTCTCCTGAGAGGACGTTCAGCACCGCCTGAACACCAACAATCTGGGATGTGGGTGTCACCAGCGGTGGATAACCAAGGTCTTTTCTGACTCTTGGAACTTCTTCGAGAACGTCGTTTAAGAGATGTAGCGCGTTTTGTCCTTTAAGCTGATTGATCAGGTTGGAATACATTCCACCCGGGATCTGGTTCACGAGAATCGCTGGTTTTGTTGTGGTGAGTTTCACATCCGTATCCGAATGCCGTTTTCTCACTTCTTCAAAATAGTTTGCTATTCTTTCAAGAAGCTTTAGATCAGGTTCGTACGCATTTCCCAGGTCGTGCAGAGCAATCCAGAGGCTTTCAACCGCTGGCTGTGAAGTGCCGTAAGCCAGGGGACTTATGGCTGTATCCAGGATATCCGCCCCGGCTTCGACCGCTTTGATATACGACATATCCGCAACCCCCGTGGTGAAGTGTGCATGAATTTCCAGTGGAAGGTCGAATCTTTCTTTGATTGCTTTAACAAGTTCATAGGCTTTGCCGGGTGTTAAAAGGCCTGCCATATCTTTTATGCAAAGGGAATCTGCGTTGAGATTAACAGCTTTTTCGGCTAAAGAAACAAAATATTCCACGTTATGAACGGGACTGATGGTGTAAGCTAACGCCACCTGCAGGTGCATTCCATTTTTCTTTACTTCTTTACAGGTCTTCTCGATATTTCTAAAGTCGTTTAATGCGTCGAAGATTCTGACTATGTCCATGCCGTGATCTGCCATCTTTTTTACGAACAACTCAACGACATCATCTGCATAATGTTTATATCCCAGAAGATTTTGACCTCTAAGAAGCATCTGTATTTTCGTTTTTTTGAAGCGTTTACGAAGTTCATCAAGTCTTTCCCAGGGATCTTCGAAAAGGTACCTAACGCACGCGTCATAGGTGGCACCGCCCCAGATTTCAACAGCGTGGTAACCTACCTCATCAACCAAGGGGGCAATTTCTTTTAGTTCGTTTGTTGAAACTCTTGTAGCAAGCAACGATTGATGGGCATCTCGAAAAGTTGTATCTGTGAAAGTAACTTTTTCCACGCTAACTCCTCCCCTCTGTTGTACAATTAATAAGAATAAAGGAGGGATGTTATGTCCAAAACAATTAATGATTACAACTTTGATATAGTGGTTATTGGTGCGGGGCATGCCGGCATTGAAGCTGGACTCGCCGCTGCAAAGATGGGGTTGAAAACACTTGTTTTAGCAATAAATCTCGATACTGTTGGCTGGGCTCCTTGCAACCCAGCTGTTGGTGGGCCAGCCAAAGGGATTGTAGCTAGAGAGGTGGACGCTCTCGGGGGACAGATCGCAAAAACCACTGACGCCACGATGATAAACGTTAGAATGCTGAATACAAGCAAAGGACCAGCTGTTAGAGCTCTGAGAGCTCAGATCGATAAACATGAATACAGCATGGAAATGAAGAGAATACTGGAATCTCAAGAAAATCTTTTCATAAGGAGTGGAATAGCTTCAGAAATTCTCGTGGAAAATGGGAAGGTTTCAGGTGTTGTCACACATTTCGGTGTCGTGTACCGTTGCAGGGCGGCTGTTGTTACCTCCGGGACCTTTCTCAGGGGAAAGATATTTGTAGGTCAAAAGGTTTTTGAGGCTGGAAGGCTCGGTGAATTTCCAGCGAAAGCATTGAGTCAATCCCTTGAGACTCTTGGGTTTACGCTTTCGAGGTTCAAGACAGGAACTCCCGCAAGAATACAAGGGAAGAGCATAGATTTTTCAAAAATGGAGAGACAGGACACTTCTGATGAACCGCTGGCTTTTTCATATTTTGATGAACCCAGGGTTCTTCCCAAAGATTACCCCTGCTGGTTGACCCACACAAATCCTTCTACTCATGCTGTCATAAGGCGTGATTTGAAATTTTCTCCCCTTTACGGTGATGTGAAGCTGATCCAATCGATTGGGCCGCGTTATTGTCCTTCAATAGAAGACAAGGTTGTTAAATTCTCTTCAAAAGAGAGCCATCAAGTCTTTGTTGAACCTGAAGGAAAGAATACAGATGAGTACTATTTGAACGGTCTTTCAACGAGTCTTCCCTTTGAAACACAGGTGGAGATGATCCGTACTGTTCCCGGATTGGAGAATGCGGTTATTGTGAGGCCGGCTTACGCTGTTGAATACGATTATGTCACTCCCGACCAGCTTTATCCGACTTTAGAATCAAAATTGGTGGAGAATCTGTATTTTGCCGGTCAGGTTATCGGCACCAGCGGGTATGAAGAGGCCGCAGGCTCGGGATCGTTGCGGGTATCAATGCGGCGGCAAAGCTTCTTGGTATGGAGCAGTTTGTTCCAAAACGTTCGGAGTCGTACATAGGTGTGATGATAGATGATCTGGTTACAAAGGGAGTCGATGAGCCTTATCGTTTGTTAACCTCCAGGGCGGAGTATAGGCTGTTGATAAGGCACGACAATGCTCACATCAGACTCAGCAAGTATGGATACAAATACGGGTTGATTCCAAAATGGTTCTACGAAAAGGTTCTCGATTTAGAAAGACAGATAGAGGGAGAGATAGAGAGATTAAACAATGTAGTCGTAAAGCCTTTGAGTACGCTCAATAATAAACTTGTGGCAGCTGGAACATCGCCGATATACCAATCGACGCGTTTGTCTCAGTTGCTCAAAAGGCCCCAGGTGAGCTATGAAATACTCAAAGAGTTCGATCCTGAACCGATAGAGGATCTTTTACTGAGGGAGCAAGTAGAAATACAGCTAAAATATGAAGGATATATATTAAGAATGGAGCAGGAACTTAAACGCTTCGAAAGGTTGGAAATGGAGATAATTCCGCCAAAGGTCAATTATGATGAGGTGCCGAATCTCTCCACTGAGAGCCGTGAAAAGCTGAAAAAATTGAGGCCACGGTCCATTGGACAGGCCATGAGAATTCCGGGGATTACACCGGCAGACATAATGAACCTGTCAGTTTATCTAAAATCTTTGAGGAATATTGGCGAGGGGCAAAAAGATTGAGGAACGGTTTTCACCGTTCCTCAATTCTTTAGAAGCTTTTCCAAAAAGATTTCCAATTCTTTCAGGCTTAAGCGCTTCCCGTCTTTGAGCATTCTGAATGCGGCTTTCAGCACAAGAACTCTTGGGTAACGACAGGTTAGACTTTTGATCGGGTCAGGCTTTGCCCTCTTTGCTAATCGTTTGGCAGGCAAATCTACCATCTCCTAAACCTCTTGACAGAAGCTTATAAGCATATTATAATCTCTCTGACTGAGGGCTCGTAGCTCAGTTTGGTTAGAGCTTCCGGCTCATAACCGGGCGGTCGGTGGTTCGAATCCACCCGAGCCCACCAGAGCGGCAAAGGCCGCTCTTTTGTTGTACTAATTTAATTTTAACATATTTCACGGTTTTTAGCAATTTGTAATGGTATCGATTGAGGTGATCGTCTTGTTTGCTTTTTTTAGTTCCCTTCCGAATGAACTACTATGGTTTATCTTCATGATGGTGGATTTATCCGTTGCAGTTGTGCTTTTTAAGTTTTTCAAGCGGGACGGCCTTTATATGCTAATTGTGGGCAATATCATTCTGGCAAATATACAGGTTGTAAAACTTGTCGAACTTTTTGGTTTCACCGCGACTCTTGGAAATATTTTGTATGGTTCAATTTTCTTTGCCACTGACATTCTCAGTGAAATCTATGGCAAGAAGGAAGCGAGAAGGGGTGTAATCCTTGGATTCGCATCACTTCTCATGATGACGCTGTACATGCAATTTGCACTTTACATAAAGCCAATTGAGGAGGCTAATGCGGTTCAAAATGCTCTCCAGACGATCTTCGGCATCATGCCGAGAATTGCTCTGGGAAGTCTCACAGCTTACCTTATATCTCAGTTTCATGATGTCTGGGCCTTTCATTTCTGGAAAAAGATTACTTCCGGGAAGCATTTGTGGTTGAGAAACAACCTTTCGACAATGGTCAGTCAGTTTATCGATTCTTTTGTGTTCGTTTTCATAGCTTTCTGGGGCGTTTTCGATTTCTCGATCTGGTGGCAGGTGCTATGGACAACATATATCTTCAAATGGATCGTTGCTGCTATCGATACGCCTTTCATATACCTTGCGAAATGGCTCTGGGAGAAAGAAGTTAAGGCTTAAAGGTACTAAAAAGGCTATTCAGAGCGCGCGTAAACAATCTCGCCATTTACCACGGTCATGTAAACAGACAATTTTGAGAGTTCTTCCTTTGGAAGAGTAAAAATGTCTTGTTCTGTAACAAAGAAATCTGCTTTTTCTCCCGGTATTAGTCTCCCGCTTTCGTTAGAAAAAGCCTGACGTCTTCCAGATTCGGTATAAAGCTTAAAAGCCGTCTTTCTGTCGAAAAAGCTCTCGGCAGCAATCAGGTTTTTGAAAGGGTTCGAGCTCTCAACAGGTGAATCTGTAGAAAGCGAGACGCCTATTCCTTTTTCAAAAAGTTTTTTGAATGGATAAGCTTGCTTGAACCTTCTATCTCCAAGCCTGGAAATAGCCATTTCACGGTCTGATGGATAAAATATGGGTTGAACCGAGACTTTAAGGTTAAGTTCTTTTATCTTTTCGATCTGCTCGTTTGAGGCAATTTGAACATGGATAAGCCGGTGTTTTAAAGGATTGCCTTTTTTTATTCCTTCAAAAGCCGCCAGCGCTTCTTCCAGTGCTCTGTCACCTATGACATGAACGGTTAGTTGAATGCCCCTTTCTTCACAAGCTTTAACGTATTCCTTCAGCTGGTAACGATCCATATAGAGAATACCTTTATCTTCGGGATCATCAGCATAGGGTTCTATCAAAGCAGCGGTTCTTGCCCCAAAAGAACCGTCCAAATAGACTTTAGCGGCTTTTAGATCGAGGAAAGCATTCTGGTAATTTTTGATTTTATCGAAAAACTTAATCTGACTGGCATCCTCGAGGTACAGCTTTTCAAAAATCCTTATCAATTGCTGAACAGATAAAATCTCCAGAAGGTCATCGAGATCTGAGTCATGATAGTCGTCGGAATGCACAGCGGTTACTCCGTACTTCAAAAATTCTTCTGCTCCACTTTTCAGGAAAGCCTTTATTTCAGCTTTTGTCAGTTTCACTCTTTTTCGGAATTCGTCCAGAGCACGTTCTTTCAAGAAACCCTTGCTTATATCAGAGCCATCCATACCATCGAGTTCCTCAAGATTGAATTTTTCTATCATTTTGCTGTTTACCGTGGCGACGTGTCCACACCTTCTTACGAGTATGGTCGGTATTTCGGTGATGCTATCAATGAAACTCCTATTGGGTATAAATCCGAGTGTTTCCTGATTCCATCCTCTGCCACGAATTATTTCGGAATATTTTTGAGCTTTTTTGATAGCATCTTTGAGTTCTTCAGCCGTTTTTACATCTGTGATATCGAGGGTATGTCTGGACTTCCCCGTTGCAATAAGATGGGCGTGTGAATCTACAAATCCAGTATAGACATATTTATCGTTAAGGTCTATGTTTACAAAAGGCTTAGAGATTTCTTCGACGATAACTCCGTCTACAACGAGTAAATCCCTTTTGATATATGAATCAATTTTTGGGTCATAAAGTTTTGCGTTTCGGAAGCATACTTTTTTAATCTCTACCACCCCTGCTAAGAGCCACCGCTATCTCTCCGGCAAGTGAGGCGTTATTTTTGAGTAAAGCAATGTTTGCGGTGAGCGTTTTGCCACCTGAGAGTTCTGTCAATCTGCTTAGAAGGAAAGGTGTCAGGGATTTTCCTGAAATACCATTTTCCTTTGCTTGAGCGACAGCTTTTTTTATGTATTCTTCCAATTCTTCTCTTGGGATCTCGGATTGTTCTGGTATGGGGTTGGCAACGAGAATAGCTCCTTCAATTCCAAGTTTTTCTTTTTCGTTGAATATAGCCACGATCTCTTCGGGGGAATCAGCACGTATGTTGACTTTGTATTCGCTTTCTTTTGTGTGGAATAAGGGCATATAGTCCGTTTGATATCCGACAACGGTCACCTGAAAGGTTTCGAGAAATTCTATAGTTCTTTCTACGTCTAAAATGCTCTTGAAACCGGCACAAACCACAATCATTCGTGTTTTGGAGAGTTCCATTATGTCCTGTGAAACATCCCAGGGAACGTTCCGATGTACCCCGCCTATGCCACCGGTAGCAAAAACGTCTATCCCTGCGTTTTTCGCCAGGCGCATCGTGGCACTGACGGTGGTTGCTGCATTTCTCCTTAAGGCAATGGCTGCCGCGATTTCAGCCGTACCGATCTTCATAACATTCTTTGCTTTTGCCAGATGTTCTATTTCTTTTTCTGTCAAGCCTATCTTTATCTCGCCGTTTATTATGCCCAATGTCTTTGGTATGGCACCTTTTTCTTTTACTTTGTTTTCCATGGAAACCGCTGTTTCAAAATTAGTTGGCCATGGTAAGCCATGAGCTATTACCGTTGATTCTAGAGCTACAATGGGTTGTTTCTTCATTTTTCAATCCCTCCAGCTTAAATTATCTATACCAGTATCCTGGATATTTTGTCTCAAATCGTTTGGCCATGTAAAGACCCACAAGGAAGCCTCCAATGTGTGCCCACCATGCAACTCCAGAGAAGTTAGCACCGACTATTGATAGGGTCCCGTTGAAAAACTGTATTGTAAACCATATGATTAGGAAGATGAATGCCGGTATTTCGATTATGAAAGGGATTATGAAGATAGGAATAAAGGTGAGGATCCTGCTCCATGGGAAAAAGAACAGATAAGCTCCCATAACACCAGCGATTGCGCCTGAAGCGCCGATGATGGGGGTAGATGATATGGGCGCCACCAGAAATTGAAACAGGTTGGCAGCGATTCCCCATGAGAGGTAGTAGAGTAGAAATCTGAAGTGTCCTAATCTATCTTCCACATTATCTCCGAAGACCCACAGTGTCCACATATTTCCGATTATATGGGTCCAACCTCCGTGTAAAAAAATCGAGGTAACGAAGGGAAAAAGGTTAAATCGATTTAGCTTTAAGACATATGTGTAATAAGGCTCCAAAGTAGCGTAACCTTTGGTGTATCTTGAAGGAACGAGACCGTGTCTGTACATAAAGAGAAGAAGTTCACCGTCTGAAAGGAGTAACTCGTATAGAAAAACCCCAACATTTATCAGAATAATCGTCCACATCACATAAGGTTTTTTCTCACTGGGAATTGTGTCTCTTAAAGGGAACATCTACTATCGCCTCCAACTGAGTTATCAATAGATTCTACCAAATTGACAGTTGAAATGCGAAGGGGGTAATGATATAATTACCAGCGGTTGTGCCCCCGTAGTTCAACGGATAGAACGGCGGATTCCTAATCCGTAAATGAAGGTTCGATTCCTTCCGGGGGTACCATTGCGGGGGAAGTCCCCGCGTTTTTCTTTAGAGAGCTACAAAATGTGAGTTGAGAATGTATCAATGGTTTCGCATACTCAAAGAGATTGGTGCAATAGAGACATAGAGCATTCTAATTGAAAATAACGCCTTTCCTTTATGATTTTGTGGAGTTGTTCACAAATAAAGGCGAGGAATAAAATCAACGTGGAAAACCACTTTTTCTTGAGGAGGGTTACAAGTGTCCGACATCAGTCTTTTTGAAAATGCTTTAAAGCAATTTCGCAAGGCTGCGGAAGTTATGGAACTCGATCCCTGTATAGCCGAGGTTCTTTCGCACCCTAAAAGGGAGCTTACAGTCCATTTCCCAGTAAGAATGGATGATGGAAGCATTAAAGTATTCACCGGACACAGGGTCCAGCATAACATTGCAAGAGGACCAGCTAAAGGTGGTATCCGTTATCACCCAAGCGTTACTCTTGATGAAGTCAAAGCTCTCGCTTTCTGGATGACATGGAAATGTGCCGTTGTTGGGATTCCCTATGGCGGTGGTAAGGGTGGAGTTGCTGTTGATCCAGCAGAACTTTCACCAGCTGAATTAGAAAGACTCTCTCGAAGGTTCTTCTCCGAAATTCAGGTAATAATCGGTGAGGATAAAGATATACCTGCTCCAGATGTTAATACGAACCCCCAGGTCATGGCATGGTATATGGATACGTATTCCATGAATGTTGGCCATTCGGTTTTAGGAATCGTTACCGGTAAGCCGTTAGATGTTGGCGGTTCTGCTGGTAGAACAGAAGCAACTGGTAGAGGTGTCAGGGTAGTCACTGAAGAGGCTATAAACTACAACGGCCTTGATCCCAAGAACTGTACAGTTGCCGTTCAGGGATTCGGAAATGTTGGTTCTTACGCCGCAAAGCTCATAAAGGAAGAAGTTGGAAGCAAAATCATTGCTGTTAGCGATGTTTCTGGTGCTATTTATAATCCGGATGGCCTGGATATAGATGATGTTGTAGCCTACCGCGATCAAAACAATGGACTCATTAAAGGATATCCAAAGGCAACTGCAATGACAAACGAGGAACTGCTGACAATGGACGTTGACATCCTTATTCCCGCTGCTCTCGAAAACGCGATCACAATGAACAACGTTGAAGACGTTAAGGCAAAAATAATTGTTGAAGGTGCAAACGGACCTGTAACCCCAGAAGCTGAAGAGGTTCTCCTTAAAAAAGGTGTCTTCATAGTTCCGGACTTCCTGGCCAACGCTGGAGGTGTTACTGTTTCATATTTCGAATGGGTACAGGGTCTTCAGTGGTACTTCTGGGACATCGAAGATGTTAGGAAGGCACTTCATAAAATAATGCGCGATTCCTTCTACAGTGTTATCAACACGATGAGAAAGTATGACACAGATATGAGAACGGCAGCTTACATCGTTGCCATCGATAGGGTAGCAACTGCGACGAAGCTTAGAGGTATTTATCCATAAGAAAAACGAGAATCCGAGAAAACTGCTTCGCAGCGAAGATACGAATCCCTTCGGGATTGTTGCGAACTCCTTCGGAGTTGTTTCGAACCATTTCGTGGCTGTCACGAACTGCTGAGCAGTTGTCTAAATCGGCTTCGCCGATGATGCGCATCTTCGGCGGGAGGAGCAAATATCAGGTCTAGGGTTTGGAAAAACCTGAGATTAGGGAAAAAGGGGACAGTCCTCTGTTGGACAGTCCCCATTTTCTATTTCTAGGCTCTCGGCTCTCGGACTCTCGGTTCTCGTTATTTAGCTATCCGAAGAGCTTTCGTTGAAGTCTAATGTTCTCTTCACTTTCCTCTTTACATGGAACTCTAACTGATCACCTTCTTGAATATCGTCAAAGTTCAGGAATTTGATTCCGCATTCTTTGGGTGCGTCTATTCTGGAGACTTCATCTTTGTAATGTTTAAGCGACTCAATTTCACCATCGAATATCTCTTGATTGTTCCTGTATATTCTGACGAAACCTTTTTTTGTTACATAGCCATCGAGTAATTGTACACCGGCTATGCTACCAACTTTCTTTATCTTAAACACTTTTCTGATTTCGCCATGGCCAACGGTTTCATCAATTTCTTCGGGTTCCAGAAGACCTTCAAGGGCTTTTTTGAGGTCATCGATGAGATCGAAGATTACCTGATAAACGCGGATCTGAACGCCTTCCTCTTCTGCTTGTCTTCGAGCCTGGCTGTCTGGCTTTACTTTGTAACCTATAATTACGGCATCAGAAGCTGCTGCAAGCATAACGTCACTTGCGTTTATCGTACCTATTCCAAAATGAACTACCTCGATATGAACTTCTTCTGTTTCCAGTTTGGCTATCGTTTGTCTCAAAGCTTCGACAGAACCAAAGGAGTCGGACTTAAGTATGAGGTTCAGGACTTTTGTTTCGTCTTTACCACCGATACGCATGAATTCTTCCAATCTCACGTGACGCTTGCCTTTCAGTAGCTTTTCTTTCTTTTGTTTTTCCTGAGCAAAGGCCGCTACTTCTCTCGCTTGATCGAGAGAATCTACCACGTAGAGTATGGCGTGAACATCCGGTACCTCATTGAACCCTATTATCTGAACAGGGTCGCCCGGGACAGCTTTTTTAACACGCTTACCCTTTTCATCTCTCAAAGCGCGAACTTTACCGTATGTAGCTCCTGCAACGATATAGTCGCCGGCTTCCAATATCCCATCCTTAACTATAACTGTCGCAAGTGGACCAACACCTTTATCAAGCTCAGACTCGATAATAATTCCTCTAGCATTTCCTGTGGGAATACACTTTATTTCCGACATCTCGGCCACAAGCAGAATCATTTCCAGAAGTTCGTCGATACCCTGGCCTGTTTTTGCCGATATGGGAACAACTATCGTATCTCCGCCCCAATCTTCGGGAACGAGCCCGAGTTTTGAAGCAAGCTGCTGTTTGGTTGCTTCGATACTTGCATTTGGTTTGTCGATTTTATTTATGGCGACTATTATAGGAACCTGAGCGGTTTTTGCGTGGTTGTAAGCTTCAACGGTTTGAGGCATGACACCATCATCGGCCGCAACCACAAGGATGACTATATCCGTTGCTTGAGCACCTCTTGCTCTCATTTCTGTGAATGCTTCGTGGCCGGGAGTGTCTATAAAGGTTATTTTTTTTCCGTTTACCTCTACATGGTACGCACCGATTGATTGTGTGATGCCACCAACTTCTTTTTCTGCTATACTGGTTTTTCTTATTCTATCGAGAAGCGTTGTTTTTCCATGGTCAACATGACCCATAACCGTTACTACCGGGGGACGTTGTACAAGTCTGGATTCATCTTTGTATAGTTCTTCATATTTCTTCTTGAGTGCTTCCAGCGGGTCAGCCATCTCTTCTTTTTCTATTTCAAGCTTCCAACCGTATTGAGCGGCAATTTGATTAGCGTCTTCAAGTGATAATGACTGTGCGGGGCGTAATATGATCCCTTTCATAAAATGATCTTTCACGATTTTTGAAACAGGTACCCTCATTTTCTCGGCGAGTAAGTCAAGCTTCAATTCATCGGGGGTGATACGAAGGACTTTTTCCTCACCAGGGATTTTCTCCTCCTGTTTCTTTTTCTTTTTGGGAGTTTCAATTTCTTCTTCCTCTACTTCTTTTTCGGTTTTCTTCTTGGAAGAAGCTGACTTCTTAATTTTTGCTGCTTTTTCTTCTTCCTCATACAGGCCGACGATTATATTGACAATTTCATCATCTAAAACGGACATGTGACTTTTAACAGAGACTCCCAGCTCCTCCAATTCGTCTATAAGTTCCCTGGTAGTGATTTTCAATCTTTTAGCGAGTTCATAAACTCGGGTCTTCGCCATTTTTTTCACCTCCTGCTTCGGCTAATCTTACGATCTCAGCTGCGAGTTCTTCATCGGTAACTCCAACGGCTGAAAAGCTGACTTTGCCTAACGCTTTTGCCAAACTTATGCGATCAGTATTTTTCAGCAAAACAAAAGGAACCTTTTGGCTCTCACAACGCTTCAGCCAGTCTTTTTTTATAGATTCACTGGCATCGCTTGCCAGAACGAGAACTTTTTTCTTTTGTCTTCTGTTTCTGAGATACGCTCTGATTTGATCTTTACCAAAAACAATTTTTCTTGCTTTTGCCGCAAAGCCAAGCATCGCAAGAATTTTCTGTTCGTTTATTATAGAGCACCTCCAGATCTATTCGTAGTCTAAAACAATTACTTTCAAATGGAGATTTTCGACTTCTTTCCTGGAATTAAGGTTGAGCTCCTTCATTTTTTCAACATTTTCGAATTTACTTGTGAAATTCTCCAGTTCCTTTAGCTCGAATTTTAGGTTTTTTGTTTTGAAATGCATCGGAATTACAATTGATGGTTTCAACTCGTTTGCCAGATTATGGGCCTCTTTTGGTCCTATTGTGTAAATTCCTCCAACGGGAATCATAAGAATATCAGGGTGCATTAGCTTCTGTTCCAGCTCCCTGCTTAGAGATTCTCCCAGATCTCCAAGATGAACGATTCTAAACCCGTCAGGAGTTATGATTTCATAGATGATATTTGTGCCGCGTTTTTTGCCTTTGAACTCATCATGATAGGTTAGAAATCCGTTAATTCTGTATCCTTCAACGAAAAAGTGCCCCGTTTCTTTGATTAGGTTAAAATTGCCTTTTAGTAAATGATGAGCGTTGTGATCAAAGTGTTGATGGCTTTCTGTGACTATATCTGGTTCAATATCTGGAATAGCGTACCCGACACTTGAATCAAAAGGATCGGTGAGAAGTGTTTTACCTGCACTTTCTATCGTAAAACAAGCGTGACCGTGCCAGCGTATCAACATTTTCACCACCCCCACCGTAATTATAGCACGCTTCTCAAATACGGTATTGTACCAACCGTTATGAAAATTAAATGAGCTACCTTTGAAATTTGTAGCTTATTTAAATCACGAATATTTCGGGAGTTAAAGCAAAAGCGAACCAGCTATTCTCTAAAAAAGCTACCCTTTCTATCTGGTAGTTGTTCTTCATTGGATTAGTTCCAATTCTTTTAACAGGTTGCCGTGAATGTCAAACAAATTGAGCCTTATAATATCAAAGATTTCAATTAAGGCGTAAGTGCCATCTGTAGAATCTTTAGGAAGAGCTACACTTCCCGGATTCAAATAGATAGTATCTCCGATCATTTTTAGTTGCGAGATATGGGTGTGACCCGAGATAATGATCCTCGATGAATCAGGAATCTTTAGATCCCGATGGCCGTGGTAAAGAAAAGTTTCCATCCCTCTTAATGAGAAGATCTTGCTTTGCGGTAAATCATCGATTTTCATAACCATAAGGTCTACGTCGGCATCGCAATTCCCGCGAACTCCTACGAGTTTTGTTCCCAGACTCTGGAAAAGTTCAGATAGTCCAATGGGATCATAACCCTTGGGAATTCTATTTCTGGGTCCATGGTAAAGGTAATCTCCAGCATGGAGAAGAACATCAAAATCTTTGACTCTATCCAAAACTTTCTGAACGGCTGTCAATGAACCGTGGGTATCTGATATAACTAACAATCTTCTCGCTTCAACCATCTGTAATAAATCACCGCCCCTCTGCTGGTTTTTATAGATACTGAAGACGAGATGGAAATGTTGGAAACACCATAGGGTTTATCAAATGGCATTTCCTTTTCAGTAATGGAGTATTTGAATCCTTTCAATGTTACCACGGGTATTTGACTGCCAATAGGAAATATAGACCAGACCTCTTTTGTTGAAACCACGAAGGATTTTTCTTCATTATGAACTACACCGATTTCCAATTCTTCAGTTAAGATTTTCAGCTCTAGTTTTTTTGAAAAGGCATAAAGAAGCATGAGTATAGCGTAAAAATGATCAGGGCGCTCACCAGTAGCCGTTAAAAGAAGAGCGTCTTTAATCCCGCGCTTGACCAATTCATCAATGGCAAGCTCTGTGTCGGTTTCATCCTTTTCAGAAAGGAATTTCTTTATCTCAGTACCCATACTGGAACACCAGGAAAGGGTTTCTGGAGAAATGGAGTCCATATCACCAATAAGGAGATGCGGTACGATGTTCAGTCGTCTAAGGACCTCAGCTCCGGAATCGACAGCGACGATCAAATCTGCTGAATTTGCTTTTTCTCTATAAAATTTGTCGGAATGTCCATCATTCCCGCCAAGAAAAACTGCCGCTAAATTCATAGTTCACCTTTTTTGAGAAGAACGTTACGGTATTTATTAACCGTTCTTCGGGCTATTTTTATACCTATTTCATTTAGTTTTTTTGCTATCGCTGAATCGCTCAACTTTGGATTCTCTTTCAAAAGCTTGGCTATGATTTCCATGGCCTGTTCGCGTGTTTGTTCGCTACCAAAAAAGTATCTGAGCGGGAAGGTCCCTATGGGAGTCTGTACGAATTTTCCTTTCACCGCCCTGCTAATGGTTGAAACAACAACATCGAGCTTTTCAGCAATGTCTGTCATTTTTAAAGGTCTGAGGGTTTTGCAGTAACCGAGTAGAAAATCAGGATTAGTTCTAACCAGTTCTTCACCTATTGTGATCAATGTACTGCGTCTTTTTTCAAGGGCATTTACGTAAAACTCCGCCTCCTGGAATTTTTCCTTAAGGAATTTCCCTGCTTCATCCTTTTCGTTTTTTAGAAGTTCCCGATATACTTCGTCCACCCGTATGGCCAATCCGTAATCCTTTGCAGTAACAATGAATCTATTATCCACGAAATCAATGTAAAGTTCAGGCTCTATGTACATGATAGGATTTCCATCGTTGTAACCGGATGAGGGAAGTACGATTCCTTCACCGAGTTCCTTCAATTCTTCGAGCTTTTCGGCGAACAGACCGTCAAATCCGGAATCTCTGAGCTTTTTTATAACTTTTCTTATGTCGCGTTCATTCACCGCAACTTCTCTTGAAATCTCTTCGATTGACCTTTTTAACAGACCAAACTCGTTCATGTTGTCCATAAGAATTTCGAATATTTTGAATTCATCGTCCTCTAAAATGTAAAAAGCGAAATTGCGAAGCATTTCTTCAAAAGAAGGCTGCGGCCCTTCAAGACGTTCAAAGTCCCAACCGTCGAAATCGGGGTTGTAGTGCTTCGGAAAGTAAGGGGAATCACTTTTGGACTCGTAATTTTCTTCTTCGGGTGTTTCAATATCGTTTTCGTCGATTAATTTGTAATCCTCTCCCTCCAGTTCAAGTAGGGGGTTGCCATCAACAATTTCTCTGAGCTCTGTCATGAGCTCTAGTGAATTTAGTTGTAATAGTTTCAACACGTGCTGCACTTTCAAAGATAGGTGCAACTTTTGTTCGAGCTTTTGCGAAAGTTTGTGTTCAAGTTTCATGATTGCCCCCGATTTTTCCTGTAGAAGCCCTAATTGTATTAAGGTGTTTAAATATTTTAGAATAAACAGAACTCACCTGTGACGCGCTCATAGAGGCTTCATATATCTCGCACATCTCCGCAGCTTTTCCCATGAAATAGGCCCCAAGTATTGTGGCAGCTTTCATATCTATCCCCTGAGCGATAAATCCAGCAATTGTTCCTGTTAGGAGGTCTCCACTTCCCGCCTTTGCCAGACCGGTGTTTCCGGTCGTATTTAGCCAGATTTCCCCTGTATACGAACTAAAAATAGAGGTTGCTCCCTTGAGAAGAACGTTTATTTTGTTTTTCTTTGAGAACTCTTTTACAAGATCTATATTGTTTATCACTTCCTCGATTTTTCGCTCTGTGATAGATGAGAATTCACCGGGGTGGGGTGTGATGACGATATTTTCCCAGTTAATCTGATCATGGTTGAGACTTTTAAGAGCATGTATGGCATCCGCATCCACGATGACCGGGATTTTTCGTGCTGAAGATTCGATCAACAGCTCTTTAATAAGCTCAAAGGTTTCTTCTTTTCTTCCTATTCCCGGACCTATTATAACCACGTTTACCTTTGAAAGTGTAGACAGAATGCTTTCAAGATCTGTGATAGCCAGATGAGGTTTGTTACCGGCAAGGGCTATTACTTCTGGTATATTGTTTCTGACCACGCTCTGAACCTTTTCTGGAGTGAAGGTAAAAACCATACCCGCTCCCACTTTTATTGCTCCGAGGGCGGCTAATACAACTGAACCACTGTAATCCTCGCTTCCCCCTATGGTCAAGACCTTACCGAAGGTTCCCTTGTGTCCGTAAGGTGGGCGTGATGGAAGTAATTCAGAGGCTTCTTTATCGGTAAGTAGATTCAAAGAAGCCTCTTCGGTCATAAATTTCTCAGGAAAACCTATATTGATGATTTTCAATTTGCCGACAAAAGCTCTTCCGGGATAGAAGAAATGTCCGGGTTTAGCAAGACCGAACGTTACGGTAAGGTTGGCTTTAAAAGCGGTAGGACGGACCTCACCGTTTTTCCCGTCAACTCCGGAAGGAATGTCCACAGCAACCCGAAAAGCGTGAATTTTATTGACCGCCTCAAGCAACTCGACGATTTCCGATGATAAATCTCCTTTAAATCCCGTCCCATAAATCCCATCTACAAACACATCAGATTCTTTGATTTTATTCCAGTGTTTCTTCAGGTCACAGAATTTAATAACGTTTCCACCGAATCTACGAAAGAGCCGATAATTCTTTCTACAATCCTTTGTGGAAGGTTCAGCTAACATTACGGCGAAAACTTCTACACCGTTCGCTAATAAGTGCCTCCCCACAGCGTAAGCGTCACCGGCGTTGTTTCCTCTACCACACAGCAGAGTCACCTTTTTTGGCATTTTTTTCATTATTTCGTTGGCGACCGCAATCGCCGCACTTTCCATAAGCACTATTGAGGGAACACCTATTTCGATGGTCCGGCGATCTATTTTCTTCATTTCATCGGGATAAGCTATTTTCACTTTCCACACCCCCACTTAATATTAGCATTAACCCCGGCATATTTCATTTTTTGTTTCAGAGTTTTTAGGAACATGGAGATGTTATAATCGTTTGTGAGGTGTTTATAATGCGAAAAGTCTTTATATTTTTGGTTTTTTTTGTTTTTGCTACTTTGGTCTCTGTTTTTTCAGTGGAATCTGAACCGATAACGTTGTTAATAAGCGAACTCAATAGAACCCGTTCCTTTTCTACAGATGTGTCAGTTAATTTCCATATATTTGACGAAAAGGCTGCTACGCCTTCTTATTTTGATTTTAGTTTTGCTTTTAAATTTGAGACAAACGAGAATTCCGATTGGTTGATCTCCGTAACTGGTCCTGAAGAGTTGGCCGGCATTGAATTTGTTTATTTAGAAAAGGAAGAGATTTTGTTCAGCGTGATCGATGGGAACCCATGGAAACAGTACCGCACGAAGGACGATCTGTATGTTCTCGGAGGATTCCTATCAACCTTCTTCAAGGGATTGCTGGATGAAAGGAATTTTTCCTGGGTAAAGGAGAAAAAAGAAGATCTTTATCTTTACAAACTGGAACCCAACGAAGCAAAATTGAGGTTTCTTGGATTGATTGGGGGCGGGGGATATATTCCAAACATTATGAGTCTTGAACTTGCTTTGGAAGGCAAAGAAGGAAGGTTCCCTATTCCACTCTATCTAAAGATTAGCGATCGGTTGAAAAGAGAATCAATAACCATAACCTTCAAAACTTTTGATTTCGAAACGCATACGGGTATTTTTGAGAACTTGAGAAAGATTTATTATCAATCCTTTGGTGATTGACGTGGGGTTGCGCCCCGGGGGTTCACGACGTTGTCAGCAGGTAAGCACGCCAGCGCGTGGGTAAGCCTGACTTCATCAGGGTAAGCGCCTGCGGCCGGGCACGCACGCTTCGCGTGGTTGCGACTGGCTTCGCCAGTGTTACGAACTCCTGCGGAGTTGTCCCGACCGGCTCCGCCGGTGACTAGTACTTTGGAAATGCCGCACAGCGGCTCTCTCGGATTCTCGGACTCTCGGATTCTAGTGTTTTTTGTCGCAAGCGTCTATTATTCCCCCACTCCGAAGGAGTGCCTACCCCTGACTTCGTCAGGCTCACCCCCGGCGCAGCCGGGTTACCCACGCGTCAGCGTGCTTACCGGCTCCCAGACTCTCGGTTCTCGTTTTTTTGCGTACAACGCACAACGTACAACCGACAACGGTCTTTATCGCTGCGTAGCAGCCTTTCGGAATGATGAAATTAAAAAATCCCCTCCAGTTGGAGGGGATTTTTTTGGTTGGTGGCGGCGGACAGACTCGAACTGTCGACTCTGCGGGTATGAACCGCATGCTCTAGCCAGCTGAGCTACACCGCCACACAAAAAATGGTAGCGGGGGCAGGATTTGAACCTGCGACCTTTGGGTTATGAGCCCAACGAGCTGCCTGACTGCTCCACCCCGCACCGCATATCTATATTACAAAGGCCATTGGCATCATTCTCTCCCAGTGGTGCCGGGGATGGGAGTCGAACCCACACGGAGCCTTCGCTCCAACGGATTTTAAGTCCGTTGCGTCTGCCAATTCCGCCACCCCGGCGCCGTTTATTATCATAACACCTACAAAAAAGGTTGTCAAGATCCTTAGAGCTTTGTATCCACTAAAGAAGTACCGTTTCGAGGTTCGATGGCACGGATATGTCAAATTCATATTCCAGCTCTTTTGAAAGGTTCAAAAGTGCCTCTTCATCTCCGTGTACGTATACAAGTTTTGAAGGTTGGAGTTCTCTGGGAAGTGAAATCAGTTCTTCGTAGCTAGCGTGGCCAGAAAAGTTGAATTTTTTAACTGTACATCTGAGCTGAATCCTTTCCTCACCATATGAAATTTCTTCTTCTCTGCTTCTGGCGGCTTCAAGTATGGAGTAACCAATGGATTCCGGGCTCTGGTAGCCCATGAAAAAGATAGCGCTCAGGTTGTCTTGAAGGATTTCCTTTGCGAATAAATAAGATAAAGTATCTTCTATGAGCATTCCTGAGCTGAGAATGAGTATCATGGGTCTTTTGTCGTATAGAAGTGTTTTGTAATTTTTTGGAACGGTTCGGACCCTTCTTAAGATGGCATTATTAAACCACTTTTTCTTTTCCGGTGGCATGCCGGCGTATTCCTGAAGGTAGAGGTTTGTTATGATGGAAACCATGCCGTTTGTATAAACTGGAACATCCGGGATCTTTTCTTCATCCAGCATTTTTAGGATCATGTAAAGAACTTCCTGGCCTCTCCCAAGTGCAAAAACTGGCAAGAGTACGCGGCCTTTGTTTTTTAGAACTTTTTTTATTGAGAGCTCCAGCCGACGTATTTCAGAATGCCGTGTGTCGGTCGCTTCTTCCTTAAGTCCATAGGTCCCTTCAGAGATTAAAACGTCGACTTTGTCGGGCAAAACAGCAGAAGGAATTGTTAATTGGTCAGAAAGAGAGATGTCACCTGTATAGAAAATCTTCTTTCCTTTATATTCGAGCAATATAGAACTGGCCCCCATTACATGCCCGGCTGGATAAAAGGTTACGAACAGCTTTTTAGAAATCTTGAATGGTTCGTAATATTCCACTCCTATCATTCTCTTTTTAGCTTTCTTCACATCTGAATGGTTGTAAAGTATCGGCTCGCCATCTTTTTCGTTTTTCTTCTTCATTACCTCTACTGAATTGCGGAGAATCCTTACCGAAAGCTTTTTGTTTTCTCTTGAGGTTAAAACACGAACATTTGGAAAAAATTTCACAAGATGTGGTAATGATGAAAGATGATCGTAGTGAGAGTGAGATATGAAAACATAATCGAGCTTGTCTATTTCATCGATAGCTGGTAACGATTCGTAACCCTCTTTAATCGGGTGCCGACCGCAATCTATCAGGATATTCTTTCCATCAACCTGCAACAGATAACTGTTTGCTCCTATTTCTTTTCCACCACCTAATGGTACAAAACGCATACATTTCCTCCTATTTTTCGCTATGATCGAGAACCAAGAGCCGGAAATCGAGATCCGAGAATCCGAGAAAGCCGCTGCGCGGCAATTGTACGTTGTTGGTTGTACGAAAAACACAAGAGTCTCGGCTTTTATCCGCCGAAGGCGCACAGCCGTGACGAAGTCACGCACAGCGTCTGCAAGCCTCTTGTTTTTCCCCACTCCAAAGGAGTGCTTACCCCTGGCATAACCGGGCTTACCCCCAGCGTAGTTGTGCTTACCCACGCGAAGCGTGCTTACCAGCTAACAGCCTCGCAAGCGTCAATGGCGTAGCCATTCCAAGCATCAGTCAGCGAAGCTGATTCCCAGCCTCCGGAGTTTTGCTCCGCACTCATTATAACAGTTATTTGCATAACTTGAGAGAACTTTTCAAAAACCTGAGTAAGAGTGCTTTTTAAATGTTAAGGACATTATTATAATAGTATAGGTTCATGGTATCACGAAACCGGGAAAGATCAATCTGTATAAATCAATTTGAGGTTGCACCTGATAGGGGGGTAACAAAGCATGGATGGAAGCTGGGATCTTGTTATGGATTTCATGTATCTTTCTTTTCTTCTTGGTCTTTCTGCTGTCATTAAACGGAGCATTCCGGGAATGAGAAAATTACTCATTCCAAATTCAATCATCGCTGGCTTTTTAGCGGTGTTGTTTGGCCCTGATGTTCTTGGGATTTTCAACTTCAATAGCGATAATCTTGGGTTCATGATATACCATATGCTCGCAATAGGTTTTATAGCAGTTGCCTTGAAGAAAAGTAATTCAAAACTTTCCAAAACCGGGTTCAATACCGGGTTGATAATTACGATGTCTTTGACGATTCAAGCTATCGCTGGCTTTGCTGTAAGTCTATTTCTCTATTATCTTATTACAAAGGATGTATTCCCGTTAATGGGGCTTTTGTTGCCTCTTGCATTTGACCAGGGACCCGGCCAGGCCTTTTCGATAGGGTCACAATGGGAAGCACTTGGTTTTCGTTCGGGTGGGGCAATAGGGCTTGTGATGGCTACCATAGGATTTCTCTGGGCTACCATCGGAGGAATATTTCTTTTGAATATCATTGTTTTCTTTAAGAAAAAGAGCAAGCTCGTATCTGAAAAAAAGTTTATCAAAAAAAGTGTTGTTTCAACAGTAAGGGATTACGAGTTTTCGGACATAGACGGTATGACTATTCAGTTACTGGCAATTGGTATCGTTTACCTGGTTACCTTTGGTTTTATAAAATGGATAACAGCAGTTCTTGGTATCGGCGGCAACTCTTATGGCGAGACGTTTGCCCGGGTTCTCTGGGGATTACACTTTGTCGTGGGCGTGCTGTTCGCGTTTTTATTCAGGAAAGTCTACGATTTTCTAAGAAGAGATGAGAAATACACAACACAGTATCTGAATGACTTTCTTCTTCAAAGAATTGCCGGTGCGGTGTTCGACTATATGGTTGCTGCATCGATTGCAGCCATACCGCTTAAAATGGTGAAAGAGAATTTTGTTCCAATTCTTCTGATAACCACCATTGGAGGGGTTCTTACTGTTTTTTACACAATCTGGTTCAGTAAAAGAACGTACAGGGAATCGGTACTGGAAAACACCCTCGCGCTTTTTGGAATGGAAACCGGTACAATATCTACGGGTATGGCACTTCTCAGGGAGATAGACCCAAACTTTGAAAGCGGTGCGGCTGAAAATATGGTTCTTGGCAGCGGGGTGGCCTTGATTTTCGGGATTCCATTGTTGGTGATCATTAATATTCCGATTATCGGGATAAAGACGAATAATCCAACATATTTCTTCTATACTCTTCTTGCCCTTGGTGTGTATCTTTTAGCGATCTTTTTTACTTGGTATTTAAGCGTTAGGAGAAAATAAAAAACCGGGCTCTAAAGCCCGGTTTTTTATTCCATGTCTATTATATCAGTAAGTTACTCCCGCCAGGTGAAGTTCTCCACGTTTACCATCGGGTCCTTCAAAGTAAACATCTACATTATGAGTAGTGGCTGGTGAATCGCTTTCAAAGATGATAAGCCACGAAGAGGCTATATATTCAGTGATTCCGATGGCGGACAGATCGGGTTCTCCGTAAGGATCCTGATAAATGATCAAACCACCGGTTAAAAGCGCGATTTCTCTGGGATCGCCGGGGTGAGAGAAATCAGTATCAGTGGTATTGTAGTACCCGCCGGTAGATGCGACGATGTGAAGGGTAGCAAAGCCATAAAGGGCATTTATAACTTCATCTTTTGTGTATTTTGGGTCGAAGTCGTTTGAGGGCCCCAACCACTCGGCCATTCGAGACCATCAGCGATATCACCAGTATAATGACTAAAAGCATCGGTAATAAGGATGAAAATCCTCTGAGTTCCTCTTCGCCAGGCCATATTGTTCCATGCGTACATTATGGCTCCATAGGCATTTTCAGGGCCATCAGCTCCATAACCAACACCGAGGCCATTAGCGTAACCCTCTGCTACGGTAGGATCCGACAGATTTAGAAATGCGGGGTCAAAACCTATATTATCCGAAGTATCGGCTCTTGCTGGTGCGTAATCACCGTAAGGAACGATACCAACCCTTACATCGAGACCTCCAGCCTCAAGGGCCTGAATGAAGTTAACCATGCTGTTCTTTACACCAGCTATTTCTGTGCCCATACTTCCTGTTACATCGACAATAAAGACAATGTCGGCGCCTCTTCTTTCTTCAGCTTCCTTAACCAGAGCGAATCCTTGAGCCCGATCGTCTTCAAAAACGAGGAAATTATCTGGAGTTAATCCTTCTGCGTATCCAGGTATGCTGACACGGATTTTAACCGCAAGAGGCAGATCAATAGGTGTTAAAATAGGTGCTTTATCAACACTTCCATAAATTGGAACTTCGTCACCCCAAAAATCAGGTTTTGATACCCCAAATGGATCTGGCGGAATAAGGCCAGGAAGCGTTGGAACGATGCCACAGGCTGCAAGAATTATGACTCCCAGTATTATTAAAGCCAGTTTTGTTCTCGTTTTCATTCCCATCACCTCCTCAGAACACCAGTCCGGCACCAACGTGGATGCTGTAAATGCCGGACCAACCAAAACCTATAGGACCACCGATAAGGCCTATTGAGGTCATTGCTTCAGCGAAAATGCGTATGCTACCTAACATTAAACTTGCTCCACCTTTTACGTGGAAAATCCTGTCTGAGTAAATTATGAAAGCAGGAGCCTTTATATCTGCGAGTATGATGGGACCGCCTCCAAGGTAAATTGCAAGGCCTTTGGCTAATCTAATGTTTAAAAGTAACATTGGATCAATTTCTAAAACGCTGATCTCTTTCCAGTCAAGATCCGGTACATCCGATAATGAAGATACCGGGAGAAATGCATTTACTTCGAGTCTCAGTAGACCGTTACCAAGGCCTACGCCAGCTCCTATGAACTGCCTGTTCAAACCACCAAACTCGCTTCCTGCAAGTCCGTGAAAACTGAGAGAAAAAGCATATGTGATCAAAAGAAGAACAGAAAATGTGATCAAAAGCTTTTTCATAACTTACACCTCCCTTCGAGTATGTTTGTATTTTATCAATATGCAAATATTTGACAAAGATTTTTATACACTCGAATTTGTATAAACTGTCAAGAATTGTTAACAGTTCCAAACAACAGTTGTAATTCGTAAAGAAATATTTCCAGAGGCCTTTAACGTTTTCTGTGATGATAGTACTTAAGAGTTTGTAACATGATGTTTGAATTTTTCTGCGAATTATTTTGAAATTGCCACATTTAACCTGAAAGAAATAAATATATTTATTATTTGACTTTATACAAAGCAAACTTTCAGGTAACTAAATTATTATTTCTTACGCAAGGGGAGAATAAAAAGCGCTGCTTTAATTTTGTTGATTGAAGATTAAAGTGAAGGATTGGAATGAAATGAATTGTTGACTCATCCTGACATGATACTCATGAAACTGGCATTAATATAACCAAAGAAAGGACCAGAAGAATAAATGAATGGGATAAAATCCTTGCCACTTTGATGATAGAATTTGATTGGGTGAAATCCTATGTCTGATCTTTTCCGGAGTTTGGGGTTTACACAAAATATGTGACACACCCATTCAGTCAGAAGGATTTAATCTTGATAAAAAAGCACCGAGGATGTCCTATTCCTCGGTGCTTTTTTATATTTGGCCTTTTAGCTTTGAACGTACAGACGCCTTAAAACTTCAATCTTTATCTTTTCTAATTGGTTGTCTATTTCTTTGTAATGAATCTTTTTTTCCTTGTCCATAGTTGTGCTCCCCCTTTCTGCCTGCCCGCTTTCAGAATGCACGGGGCTCGGAATACAACCTCTGTAATGCTTCGATCTTTCTTTCCTCGATCTGTCTTTCAATCTTTCTTTCAACGATTCTCTTTTTCATTTTTATCCCTCCTATGTGAGGATTTTTATCTTTGACATCAATAATATACCATCAATAATTAAAAATGTCAAGCATAACATTATAAATTTTATGATTGGCTTTCCAAATTTTTTTGAGAGAGGAATGGACATACTAATTGGTATTGAATAAAAGTGGCTTTAATAGCCGAGTTGTGTTTATGAGGGGAGAATGGTCATGTACAAAAAATTATAGTGCACTTTAAAATTTTATGGAATATCCAACAAATTTATTCGAGGTGATCGGATAAATTCCAAAGATGGTGGTATTATATTGATGGGTAAAGAAGAAATTTTTGTTGTTGTGAAAGAGGTGCTGAGGGATGAAACTGATCAGGAAAAACATGAAGATTTTCGAAATTACTGAAAGCGGAAAAATCACTGCCAGACTTATTAATTTCAGAACAGAACCAGAACTTTTCACTGCCAGGCTTGTTATGGATGAGAAAATACACAAAGAGGTTTTTTCTAATTATCTGGACAAATTGGCGGAACTTCTAAAAAGGACCTTTCCTGATAAAACTATTGTTTTGAACATAGGAAGGGTAGACAAAGAAATCAACGGGCCCCATTTTGAGGTAATTAAAAGGGTCCAGATGGAGTTAGAGATCGATAAGTTTGGCCCTTACCCTGAAAATGAAAAGGTTGAGGCTTTAACCTTTGAAGATATTGTAGAAAACATTGATAAAATCTACGATGCGTTTTCTCCAGTTGATAAGAAAGCTTTTGGCATAAAGATGAGAGATCAGCTGTTACGCATGTTCGAAGATCTCATGATAAATGAAAAATTCGGGCATTGGCTTCCGGAACTGTCCATTAAAATAGGAACCCCATTAAAAGGATTTGTGACCTGCGCCAAGATGGACGGCCCATCAACGAACGGGGCTTTCTTGATAGCAGATCTTCTTGTGTTCGAAAAATTCAGAAGGCAGGGGATTGCAACCTCTTTGATGAGAGAGGTCCTCAGGCGTGGAAAAACCAAGGGCTTTTCTAGGGCGATATTATCAGTGGCGGTTAAGAATCCTGCAATGCATCTTTATGAAAGGCTCGGTTTTACGATTACTGATTGGAGTTGTTTTATGGTGGTAGATAATTGAAATGCGGAACTTCGTTCCGGATACTGGAATTGCCTTCGACAATGTTGCTATTTTTTATCATAGGGGTAGAACATGTTCTGCCCTTTATAAAAACCTATTACAGGGCACAGCATGCTATGCCCCTACAATAATGGTTCTCGGTTATCGGTTTTTCAATTCTCTAGTACCTAACATCCAATCTCGCTCTTTTAGCAGGCGCTCCCAGCATAATTACCGTAAACAAACCCAAACATCAACGGTGTTAGCCGTTCTCGAATCTTGAATATCGCTTCTCCTTAAATTGCTTCTAACCGCAATTTCATAAAAAAACTGTAAAATTCAAAAAATTCCAAGATCTCGTATTGATTAAACAGTTGATAAATCCCGAGAATGGGATAAAGGGGGATGAAAAAATGGAAGAATTAATCCAAAAAGCACGTTCGGTGAAAAAAGCCAGCATAAAACTTCAATCCGTTTCAACCGTCCAGAAGAATGAAGCGTTACTTCAGATTGGGGCTGCGCTCAAAAGAAAGGAAGATGCCATTCTTAAAGCCAACAAAATGGACGTAAAGGAAGCACGAGATAAGGGAATCAGAGATTCCTTAATTGACCGTCTCGCTTTGAATCAAAAACGAATCGATGACATGATTCAATCATGTCACCGTGTTGCAGGTCTTAAAGATCCCGTAGGTGAGGTTATCGCTTCCTGGGTGCAAAGTGATGGTTTACGTATAAGTAAGGTCAGGGTTCCCATCGGGGCGATTGGAATAATATATGAATCCAGGCCAAATGTTACCGTAGAAGCTTCTATCCTGGCCCTAAAAACAGGTAATTCAATCCTTTTGCGTGGTGGCTCGGACGCATTTCACTCCAATATGGCTATCGTAAAAGCGATCAAAGAGGGACTTTCTCGCAGTTCTCTTCCCGTGGAATCAATTGAAATTGTTGAAAGCACAGACAGAAAACTGGTAGAACAGATGTTGAAACTTCGGGAGTATCTTTCGCTTATCGTTCCCCGCGGTAGTAACAGGTTGATTCAATACGTCGTTGAAAATTCCTCCATACCGGTACTTGAAACGGGTGTTGGTAACTGCCACATATTCGTAGACGATTCTGCGGATCTTGAAAAAGCCTTAGAAATTGTGGACAATGCAAAAACCCAGCGCCCGGGAACTTGCAATGCTGTTGAGACACTTCTGGTGCACCAAAGTATTGCAGCAGCCTTCCTCCCTATGATGGCAGATCGCCTTTCAAAGAAAGGTGTCGAAATTAGGGGATGTAGCCAGACACAGAAATTTATAAAAGTTAAACCCGCAACCGATTCTGATTGGGAAACCGAATTTCTCGACCTCATTTTGGCCGTTCGCGTGGTCAATTCACTGGATGAAGCGATAGCCCATATACAGAAATATTCAAGCGGTCACTCTGAGGCGATCCTTACGGAGAACTATTTCAACGCAAAAAAATTCGTTGAGAATATCGATGCCGCTGCGGTTTACGTGAACGCATCCACCAGATTCACTGACGGTGGGCAGTTTGGCTTCGGCGGTGAAATCGGAATCAGTACGCAGAGACTCCACGCAAGAGGGCCTGTAGGACTCGAAGGCTTGACCACTTATAAATACGTGATTCTTGGTGATTACAACGTGAGGAGATAATTATGGCAAAGATAACCATAAAAGTTGGTAGCAACCTGTTAGTGCAACAAGACGGTCAGCTAGATAAACGATATATAGTAGAACTCTGTCGTGAAATCGGTAATTTAATGTCTGAAGGACATCAGGTAGTTCTAGTGTCTTCAGGTGCACGTGCCGCAGGGTATGGGTATCTCAACAAGAGCAATGCACAGGAAGCGGATCTCTACATGAAGCAAGCCTTGTGCGCTGTTGGACAGGTGCAGCTTATGAAACTCTATGAAAGTGCTATGAGCTTTTACGGGATCAAAGTAGCCCAAATCCTGCTTACACGCGAAGACTTCAGTCATCGCAAACGTTTTTTGAATCTTCGCAACACGTTAATCGGTCTCACAGAAATGGGAATTCTGCCCATAGTAAATGAGAACGACTCTGTGGCAACCGAGGAAATCATGTTCGGGGATAACGATGTTCTTGCCTCAATGTTTGCAATTGGATGGAATGCCGATTATCTCTTATTGATGACCTCCGTAGATGGAGTTATAGACCAAAATGGGAAAGTAATACCTTTTTACCGTGAGGATACTACAAACATGGCGATTGCCAAAAACGCCTCTTCACGCTGGGGATCTGGGGGAATCACTTCCAAAATCCGTGCAGCCAGAGCTGCAGCCGCAGCGGGGATACAAACTTCTATTTGTAATGGGAAAAAACTAGAAAATATTGCACAATTCGTCCTCACCGGCCAAACTGGAACCGTATTCGAAAGGGTTGGGCCTATAAAAGCCAAAAAAGCGTGGATTGGATTCCTTTCAAAACCAAAAGGCAGTATCTTCATCAATGAAGGAGCAAAAATAGCAATCGAAAACAACCGCAGCCTCCTTCCCGTTGGTGTTGTTCACATAGAAGGGGACTTTCAAGCCGGGGATGTTGTAGAAATCAGATTAGATGATGGTACGTTCCTCGGAAAAGGAATTATAAATTTCTCATCCGCAGAAGCAAAAAAAATAGTTGGTCTAAAGAGCGACCAACTGGAAGATGTGCTCGGATATTCTTGCAGTAAGGTTCTTATACATATCGATAACCTATGGAAACGGGATAATTGATAATTGCGATGTTGGAATCCAGTAGAGCTGACCGATGCTAGGATTGCCTTCGACAATGATGTTACTTCTCGCTTCGCTCATCATCGTTGTCGGTTGTGGGTTGTACGAAAAAGCATCCGGTCTGACCCCCAATAATGAGACAAGGATTAACCCTTGATTCCAGATCTTACGAGACTCTTCACAAAGACACTCTGTAATAGGAAAAACATAAGAAGTGTCGGAAACACCGCACTAACCGTTCCAGCCATGATAATTCCCCAGTTGTTGGCGCCTTCGGCGTCTATTAGCATCTTTACGCCAATTTGAACGGTCTTCATTCTATCTTCCATAGTAACTATCAATGGCCATAAATACAAATTCCAAGCATATACAAAATTTATAATAGCAGCTCCACCTATCATTGATTTGGAAAGCGGGAGCAGAATCTTCACAAAATACGTCATTGGTCCAGCGCCGTCTATCTTCGCAGAATCCTCGAGTTCTTTGGGGATTGTTAAAAAATGCTGTCGCATCAAAAAAGTGTTGGTTGCGCTTGCCATAAAAGGTATTGTTAAAGCCCAATAAGTATTCACCCAACCAAATTTTTTCATTATAGAGAAGAGAGGAACAATCATGAGCGTTTCAGCAGGTAAAAACAGTGTGGCAAAAAGAAATGCGAAGGCAAAGTTTTTTCCAAAGAATTTGAAACTACTAAAAGCATAGCCTGCCAGCGTTCCTGTAATTAATTTTCCAACCGTGATCATAATAGCAACCAATGTACTGTTTAAAAGTAACCTTCCAAACGGAACCGTTTTGAAAGCATCAACATAATTTTGCCAGTGAAACCCCGTGGGATAGAATTTGGGTGGAAATGAAAAAACACTCTGAGGCGGTTGTATACTCATGATCACTGCCAATATTAAAGGCAATATAAAGATAAAGGATACTATTATAAGAACAGTCTCACTTAAAATCGTGTTCATTCGTTTTCTAGAAGAGATCCTCATAGGCCTCACCTCATTGATAATGGACACGGCGTTCGCCAAAAGTAAAATATACTATGGTAACCACTATCATTATCGCCATCAAAATGATGCTTTGTGCGGAAGCAACTCCGGCTTTCTGAAAGTAAAAAGCATCAAGGTATAACCTGTAAATCATATTTGTTGTGTAATTTCCGGGTCCCCCCTTCGTCATGACATCGATTATCGCAAAAGACGAAAACATCGTCGTCACAACATTCATTATTACGAGGTAAAAGGTTATCGGGGAAACTAAAGGAAAAATAATTTTCCATACTCTGGTCATGGTTTTGGCTCCATCAAGAGTGGCAGACTCAAGTAATTCTCCGGGCACATCTTGGATACTTGCGATGTAGAAAAGCATATCAAAAGGAAGCATTTTCCATACTGTTGCAAATATCAAAGCATAGAAAGCATAAGGCTTGGTGGTCAACCACTCGACTTGAAGTCCGAAAACCTTTTGGAAAAAGTAGCTCACATGTCCCACAACAGGATTCAGTAAAAATGTCCATAAGGTTCCTGCGATAGCTGGGGAAATCGCATAAGGTGCAAAAAGAAGAGTTCTATAAACTCTTGTTCCAGGTAGCTTTTGACTCAACAATAAAGCGATTATGAATGCAAGGAAAATAGTAATCGTGACGGAAACAACTACATAGATCAGCGTAAAAACAACCGAATGTATATAATCCGGATTTTCAAAAAGCCTTTGAAAGTTCCTCCATCCAACGTAGCGCATCCCTCTACCAAATGGAAGAACTTTGTAAAAGCTATTTTTCAAAGAATATCCGGCTGGTATATAAATAAATAGCACGATGATCAAAAATGTAGGAATGAGAAGGAGGTATGGTACCCATCTCCGCATCTTTGCACCCCCAATACGACACACAAAAATTTGAAATAGAACTATAATCGGGGCGGATATATCCGCCCCGAACGGACTAAATCAAATTTTATCAATAACCTTCGTATTCTCTTATTGCTTTAGTAGCTTCCCTTTCTGCAGCCGCCAATGCCTCTTCAGGTGTCATATCACCGTTGAGCATCTTCTGTACATAGTTCTCTACAATTGATCTAACTTCAGCAAAAGCACCGATTATAGCACCATTTGTGTTGTAATTTTGAGTCGAAAGGAGAAGTTGCAGGATTGCGGTGAGATTGTGAGGATTTTCACTGTAGTATCCGCTGGCTAATAAAGTCTCTATAGCGTCTTTCCGAACCGGGAAGTAACCGGTACCTTTGTGCCATTTTATTTGTTGTTCCGGTTCAGCCATGAACTTGACAAAACGCCAGGCAGCGTCAATTTCTTCTTTGGGATGTCCAGCAATGATCCATAGGCTCCCTCCACCTATGGCTACACCACCTGATTCGGCATCTTTTGGTCTCGGGAGGAAAGCAGTACCAAGTTCGAAACCATTTTCCTTTGAGGAATCTACCATCAACCTAACGTCAGAAGTGGAACTTATCAACATGGCAACTTTCTGTGATATGAAGAGATTCCTGGCGCCGGTCCAATCGTGAACCTTCGTATTGATCATGTATCCATTCTTCGTCAGATCATACCACAACTTAAAGAACCTTAAACCTGCTTCAGAATTAAAAACAGCCTTCGTGGGCCTTCCGGTTCTACCATTGTTGTTATCAACAAGTGGAGCATTCTGAACAGCCATAAATTGTTCAAAGAACCAACTGTGGAGGTTCCATGTGATCCCAGCCTGGATTATGTTTCCTTTTTCATCCCTAATAGTTAATTTCTTGGCGTATTCAATCAGTTCTTCGAAGGTTCTTGGAGGTTTGTTTGGATCTAGCCCAGCTTTTTTAAAGAGGGTTTTATTATAGTAGAGAATGGGGTTCGAAGAATTAAATGGCATACAATAGAGTTTTCCATTTACTTTATAGTAGTTAAGTACCTGTGGTAAGAAAGTGTTGATATCGAAGTCAGGATCCTTGTCTATAAGGTCCTGCATCGGGACAGCAATCTGTCCATCGATGAGCATTTGTGTAGCGATATCATAACCCTGAACGACATGTGGTGCTGTGTTCGACTGCACGGCGACATTCAGCTTGTTGATTGTATCACCGTAACCCCCTGTATACTGTACTTCAACTTCGATGTCTGGATTTTGAGCCATGAATTCTTCTGCCATTTCCTGGAGGAGCGCTATCCTCCAGCCTCCCATTGCATGCCAGAACTGGATTTTTACCTTGGCAAGCCCAAGAGTTGCTAAAAGGGCTACCAACAATACAATCAGAAAAAACTTTCTCATACAAACACCTCCCCCAAAATTAGGCGCACGAAAGACGCCCCACTCAAGAACAAAATATATTAACAGATTTATAGATGTTTTTGCTACTCCAAAAAAACAAGATATCAACGTTTTGGTATATCAGTTAAAAGAAAAACCACCGCAACAAATTAGTGCGGTGGTTTTCTCTTTGGTCTCTACCACTGCTCTTAGTATAGCAAAATGTGATGTACAAAGTCAAGATTTCGAATTGCTTCAAAAAAAATCTACTCGAAAAGGGAACGTTGCGTCAAAAATAAATCTACTCAAAAAAGAGGGATAATCTTCTCGAATACCCGGGAAGGTAGGCGAGAAGATGAAGAGGTTAGATATGAAAAATGTGGTGGAAGATTATTCAAAAAGGTACAGGAAAGCTCGCAAAAAGGAAAAATCCGAAATTCTAGAAGAGTTCACCCGAGTTACCAAATATAATCGTAGTTATGCATCGTTTTTACTACGAGGAGCTTCAAAAAAGCGAAAGACAACCTCACCCAGCCAGAAAAAGGGTCGAAAGAAAAAATATGATCACAAAGTCTTCGTGAAACTCGTGAGGATATGGGAGATAATGGATTTCCCGTGTGGTAAAAGGCTCGAAGCAGTGATGGGTGAAGTAATAGATAATCTTGTTCGCAATGGGCATCTAACATTGACTGAAGAAACAAAAAGGAAGCTTCTTAATATAAGTGCTTCCACTATCGACAGATTGTTATCCAGCGAGAGGAAAA
>NZ_JGCK01000029.1:0-4430 GCF_001639905.1 Kosmotoga sp. DU53
TGTAATCTCAAATTCCTCGATTCCCCACCACTCAGGCAATGCTTGGATGAAGTAATTCACCAGAAAATTAAGTCTACTCTCTGGAGTTTCATAGGTTCCATACATCTCCAGTTCCTGGATAATATTCTCAACCGGAATGCCATTGATCTTTGTTACAATGGCTCCGACTGGCAGTTCGCAGACTGAATTGATCACCACCGCTTTATCTTTCACATTGTGCAACCTAAATGGAAATACTCTGATTACTGCATCTGATGGAGGATGCAAAAAGGAATGCTGGTCGTGAAGAATGGCTATTAACGGAGCAGCTATCATGTAGAATTCCGACCAGGTCATATCGTGGTCTAATTGAGCCCTTTTCTCTGCCACAAGATTCCAGAATACATCTTCATCTACCTTTAGCCATGGATTGTAAAACTCTGCAACGATTTTGGAGACAAGAAAATCTAAGTCCTCTCTCAACTGCTCGGGAGTAAAAAGCTGTTCGGCTATTATGAAAGTGAAGCAATCAAAAGGATTCCTATGAGTATATAGCGAGTTTTATTCACCGCAATCTCCTCCTAGGAAATTGAACTTGTAATATTGTATTGCTTACTATTATCACGCCATCAGTTGGCTTTCCAGGATTTTCTTGTACATCAAACCTTTTTTCACCAATTCCTCGTGTGTGCCCTCTTCAACCACTCTTCCTTTGTCCAATACAACCACCCTATCTGCCTTCCTTATTGTCGATAATCTGTGGGAAATGATGATAATCGTCATATTCAGCTTCTTCAGGTTGTTGAATATTTCCTCTTCTGTCTGTGAATCAACACCGGAGGTAGCTTCATCAAGTACGAGTACCTTTGGATTTCTGATAACCGCACGTGCTATTGCAACCCGCTGCCTTTGACCATCGGATAACTTTGAACCTCTCTCTCCTACAATAGTGTCGTATCCGTTCTCAAGTTTGTCGATGAATTTATCCACACATGCAATTTTGATGGCTTCTCTAAATTCTTCTTCACTGAAGTTATCATCAAGGACTATATTTTCTCGTATACTCATATTGAAGAGGAAATCATTTTGGTGTACCACAATCACTTTCTTTCTAAGTTTGTTTAACACGTACCTTCTTAAATCTTCACCGTTTATCATTACGTTTCCCTTTTCTGGATCAAAGTACCTGGGAAGAAGGGTAATTAACGTACTTTTTCCTGCACCACTTGTTCCCACGATTGCGACACGCTCGTTTGAGTTTATTTTCAAGTTAATTCCATTCAAAACAGGCTCATTGTCATACGAAAAGCATACTTCTTTGTATTCGATCTTGTTTACACCTTCAAATATCTTTTCTCCGCTCTTCTCCTCGTCCATTTCGTGAATTTCACGAATTCTTCTGAAAACGGGAGTCGCACTCTTTAGGGAGATGAGAAAGTGACTCAGAACCCTTATGGGTTCATATATCCAGTTCATGAAATCGTAGAAACCTATCAACGTACCGAGTGTGATAGTCCCTTTCATCACAAGAAAACCACCGAAACTCAAAACGAGAACGGGACTTATCCCTCTTATAAATGTTACAAAATCCTCTATGGTCTGTGTGACAAGTTGATACTTGTTGCTCACCTTAAGCCACTCTTTCACCTTTTCATCAAATTTTTCAGCGAAATATTCGTTCTTAACGAGATTTTTTATTGTAGCGGTTCCATCTATTTTCTCTCTAAAACTCTCGATAACCTGGCTGTTTTTTTCGCGTTCGAGGGTGGAGAATTTTTTTAGTTTCTTGTTAAAAATGTTCACAGAGAAGTTATAAAAAGGAATGGTTGCGAATACAACAAGCGCCAATTGCCAGCTGAAGTAAATTAATACCCCACCAAAAAGTATCAATTCTATGATATTCAACACGATAATTGGGATAACAGAACTTATTGTTCTAGAAAGTTGGGGGATATCCGAAGTTGCTCTTGAGATCATGTCACCTGTGCTCTTTTTGGCAAGGCTTTCTACAGGAGATCGCAAAACTTTTTTTAGAAACGATACCTGCTCATCGTGTGTTATCTGGTTACCGCACTTAAAGATGTTGTAGTTCACAACAACAGAAAGCAACCTTTCGAGCCCTTTGATACCTATAAACAAGAGTACGAATACCGGCAGTTTGGAGAAGTCAGCCTTTGCTATTATATTATCAAATAGATATCTTATAAGAAATGGGCTTAAAATCCCTACGAAGAGCAGAATTGGTGCAAACACGAAAATCAATTTCTGATATTTTGTGTACCGTTTTGCGTAGTTTAGAAGTTCGTGAACTTCAGGATCACGTGTAAGAATTCTCAATATAACCACTCCCAAACCTTTTCATCAAAAATTTTCTTGACAATTTCCATTTTTATTTTGCAGTACTCGTGTGGAATAGTTGCATCACTAGATTTTCCTAAAACATGCTCTTCAAAAACACAGCCTTCACAGAGATATTCTAAAAAGCATTCTTTGCACATTGTATCGTTACTTTTTGAATTTAAAACCTTATATTTTTCTTTCATGACTTCCAATTTTTTAGAAACTTCACTTAAATCATCGTTGACGTTGGCAATTTTAAATTTGTTCTTTCCAACAACAAGTTGGCATGGGTAAATATCACCTTGGGCTGAGACAGCAAAACTTGTTATGCCAGCTCCACAAAAATATTCTGTTGGATTTGAATTAAATATGTTACTCAAATATACTTTTATTCTTTTAGAAATTTCGTCTTGGTTTTCAAATTTACGTGATGTTTTTAATTTTTCTATTAACTTAAGAATGTCGATAACGCTATTTGTAAACAAATCAGTTCCTATTAATAGGTCAGGATGATTTGATATAACGGGTACAATCATAAGACTTGTTATTCCTAGTTTCTGAGCAAAAAAATTCTTTAAATCCTCACGAGAAAATCCAAACTCCAAATGTTTTTTCGTGTAAGTTACTTCAATCGCCTTTGGTTGGTAGATATTCCTCAGGATGTCAAGATTTTCAATAACTCTGTTATATGAAGGACTTCCGTCTTTAAATGGTCGTAAAGTGTTTTGAATTATTTCAGGCCCGTCAAGACTTACAACTATTTCAAATTCAAATAGTGAACTGTTATCTTTGATTAACTTCACCAGCTCCTCTACATTTTTCTGGGAAACACCCAATCCTGTTTCAAGGCTAATTTTTGGTGATGCTGAAATCTTTTTTTCGTTTGTCAATATTTTCAAAGTCTCTATTAATTTTTTAATTGCTTTGAGATTTAACAGTGGCTCACCACCAAAAAGCTGAATAGTTTCAATATAACCGTATAAATTATAGAAAACTGTCAATGTATTTTCTAATGTCGAAATATTCATTAATCCGCCTTCACCATATGTTCCACCATTTGCGTAGCAATAAACACATTTGAGAGGGCACTCTTGTGATACTAAAAGAGCCAATCTTTCCACATGGTTTTTAGTTACTGTTTTTATTGAAAGAAGCTGCTTTAATTGGTTAATAGTATTTTCGGAATTAGGAAGCACAGTTAGGATTTCGTTTATTTCCTCCGTGTTATTTTTTAGAAGTAGCTTGAAGAATTTTGTGTTTGTTTCGTCTAAAGTGTATATAGATAACGTGGGCTTGTGCCATAGTATAGTTTCATTGCTGGTAGTTGAAAAAAGATAAAATTCTCTTTTTATAGTTGGTAGATTATTAACTATGAAGTGGTAATTTCCCATTTTTCCATCCTCCTCTTTATATTTGATGAGTCAAAAACTAAGATTTGTCTTTTATTTAAACTTTTGAATTTAGTATATGAATTCAAAAACCCGCCACATTGCATAAACAATGTGGCGGGAGAGAATGATTTACGCTAGAACTTACGGGGTGAGTTTACCATCTTTACAACTTCCGCAGATTGCATACCCCCTGCATCCAGAGCTTGTGGTTACGTCCGTTTCAACAGGTATTAGTACTTTTTTCATAATCTTACACCTCCCTTCACGTTAACTTTCTAGTACCCCCTCACGGGAGTTAATTGCCTCTTTGCCAATATTTCTGCTCTCGATATCTCCTCACAGCTCAAGCTTTAGCAACTTCTTTATAACGCAGCTTGGTGACACCGTTTTCAATCTTTCGACAGTGCTTTCACTCAGTTTTTGTAGTATTGTATCCATGTGTGAGCGGTGGGCTGCTGAGATTTTCAAGTTTGGAAATCAAAGAACTTTTGTATATGTTTCCCGCACTGCCCCACTTTAGCTGTTTTCTTGTTACAGCCTATTTCACTTTAGCCTTTTTGTGCAATTCTGCGAGTTTTGTCCATGGCCGGTTGTGATAGAATGAGAATGAGTCAGTTGTCGGCATGCTGGGTTATCACAGGATTTGTGTTTTCTGTGTTAGCATTTGCATCTGTTTCATCAGCAAACGCTATTGTTACTGTTAAGAACAACATTATTAAT
>NZ_JGCK01000048.1:0-6559 GCF_001639905.1 Kosmotoga sp. DU53
TACAATGCCGCTTTGCTTCATGACATTGGGAAAATAGGCATCCCCGAATCTATTCTTAACAAGAAGGGCAAACTTACCAGCGAGGAGTTTGAAATTGTAAAGAAACATCCTGAAATTGGCGCAAACGTAATTGGTAAAATTCATCAACTGCAGGATTTGGCACCTATCATACTTTACCATCACGAGAGGACAGATGGGAGCGGCTATCCTGAGGGACTCTCGAAAGATAGAATACCGCTTCTTGCCCGTATTCTAGCCGTAGCAGACGTATTCGATGCACTGGTGAGCGATAGGCCCTATCGTCCTGGCATGACACCTGAAGGAGCAATCAGAATAATGGAAAACATGGCATTAGACCAGGATATTGTCAAAGTATTGAAAGAAAACCTCGAGGAGATAGTGAAAGCGTTAAATTCGTTGCTTGTTTTGGAAAATAAAAAATCATACTGTTATAAATTCTCAAGGGATGAACTTTTGAAACTAAAATGAGCCCACACGAAAGCAAGAAATCATAAAGTCTCGTACGAAATTAGAAACTTACCGATAGCCAGTGCGAACACTTGGAAATATCTTTATATCTTACGCTTCCGAAAATTCCTCGATAAAATTAATGTATTTACCCGAGAACGAAATATGTTTCAAGAAAGTAATTTTGTTGTAATGAACTTTGAGATAAAATCGTGGTGAATCACCCCCCCACCAGGGGGTTGGAGGTGGCAAAATGGATCGAAATGTAAAGCATTCAAGCAAGCATGCTCATGAGAAAGCTATTAAGAAGGAGCTTTCTGGTGCTCACAATCATGTCACGAATAACAAGAACTCAGATGTAAGTCATTCTCATCACCAACATATGCTGGATGATTTCAAAAAAAGATTTTTTGTTTCATTAATCCTCACAATTCCAGTGTTGTTACTTTCTCCGTTTTTCCAAGGGCTGTTGGGTTATAGCATATCTTTTGCCGCTGATAAGTATGTTCTTTTTCTTTTAGCAGCGACGGTGTATGTTTACGGTGGCCTTCCCTTTATTAAAGGAATGAGAAAAGAACTCATATCAAAACAACCTGGAATGATGACACTTATTGGACTGGCGATCAGTGTTGCTTTTTTCTACAGCGTAGCGGTGACTCTGGGGATAAGAGGGAAGACCTTTTACTGGGAATTAGTCACGTTAATCGATATCATGCTCCTTGGACACTGGATTGAAATGCGCTCTGTGCTTGGCGCTTCAAGAGCTCTTGAAGAACTTGTAAAGCTCATGCCTGTTGACGCTCATTTGATCACTCCCGAAGGTATTAAAGATGTATCTATGAAAGAGATAAAACCTGGTGATCTCGTGCTCGTAAAACCTGGAGAAAAAATTCCTTCCGATGGGATAGTTGTTGAAGGCACAAGCAGTGTCGATGAATCAATGCTTACAGGTGAATCACATCCAGTTTTTAAAAGTCCCGGAGCTGAAGTGATCGGTGGATCGATAAATCATGACGGTGCTTTGAAAGTTAAAATCAAGAACACTGGCGAGAACACGTATTTGATGCAAGTTGTAAAACTTGTGAAACAGGCCCAGGCTACCAGGTCAAGAACCCAGGACCTGGCAAATAAAGCAGCGTTCTGGTTGACGTTGATTGCCATCGTCTCAGGTATTTCGACACTTAGTATATGGTTATTAATAGGTAAATCTTTTCTATTCGCATTGGAAAGAATGGTTACAGTAATGGTGATAACGTGTCCACACGCTCTGGGGCTGGCGGTGCCTCTTGTTGTCTCTGTTTCAACATCAAAATCTGCCAAAAAAGGGATTCTCATCAGAGACCGAAAAGCATTTGAAAGAATAAAAGATGTGAATATGGTGATTTTCGATAAAACCGGCACTCTTACTGAAGGAAATTTTGAGGTAACAGATGTTTTGAGTCTATCAAATCTTTCAAAAGACGAGATCATAAAACTCGCAGCATCTCTGGAAGTTAATTCGGAACATCCTATCGCCCGAGCTATTACAAGATACGGTGAAAATCTGGGAGTAAAACCTGTGGAAGTTACTGGTTTTACCGCTATACCTGGAAAAGGGGCTAAGGGTTATATTGGTACATCTGAATACAGCATAGTGAGTCCTCAATATCTTACTGAATTGGGAATCAAAATTACAGAAGAGAGTATCTTAAATTTATTGCATAGTGGAAAAACAGTTGTTTTCTTGTTAGCTGATGATTCCATTGCTGGCGCAATCGCGCTTGGAGACAGAATACGCGAGGAGTCCAAAAGAGCTATTGCTAGACTACGTGAATTAGGAATAAAGACGTACATGCTGACAGGTGATAATAAGATTGTTGCAGAATCGGTTGCGAAGGAACTTGGTATGGACGGTTATTTTGCTGAAGTTCTTCCTCATGAAAAAGCTGAAAAAGTGAGAGCCTTAGCAAAGAAATATATTGTTGCCATGGTAGGTGACGGTATCAACGACGCCCCTGCACTTGTTGAAGCTCATGCAGGCATAGCAATAGGTGCTGGGACACAGGTTGCCATTGAAAGCGCTGACATTATCCTGTCGAAAGATAATCCCGAGGACGTAGTAGAGACTATTACGCTTTCCAGGGCAACTTATAGAAAGATGATTCAAAACTTGGTTTGGGCAACTGGTTACAACGTAGTGGCCATTCCTCTAGCTGCTGGAGTACTCTATCCACTTGGCATTTTACTTAGTCCTGCGGTAGGAGCTATTTTAATGAGTTTAAGTACAGTAATAGTCGCTATAAATGCGAGACTTTTGAAGGCCTGATGTTACGGTATGGGAGCGAGGGAAAAATATAACAGGTTTTCCCGCATATATGATTTTTTTGAAGGTGGAATGGAAAAAAGAATTTTTTCAAAATACAGGAAGTTACTCATGGAAAAGATTCCGTACGGTGCAAGAGTTCTTGAAATAGGGATCGGAACGGGAAAAAACATTCCTTATTATCCTTATGGTGTGAAAGTCATCGGGATAGATTTCAGCTCCGGCATGCTTGAAGTTGCGAAGAAAAGGATGAGAACGTTCCAAGGCAAAAAGTTGACTTTGCTGGAAATGGATGCACAAAGTATGAATTTCGTTGATGAATCTTTTGATATAGTGATTTCTACTTTTGTATTTTGTACTGTCCCCGACCCTGTCAAAGGTTTAATGGAAGCACAGAGAGTTCTGAAGTACGGAGGGAAAGCTATTTTTCTCGAGCATATGAAAAGCGACAACTATTTAATAAATTTCTTTCTATATCTGGCAAATTTTGTTACCAAACCGCTTTTGGGCACAAGCACTGTTCGCGATACAAAGGCAAATATTTTACGTGCAAACTTTGAAATAGAGGAAGAGATTCATCTTGTTTCTGATGTCGTAAGAATGTTTATTTGCAGAAAAACAAGGAAGTGATTCTGTAAAGGTTTTAACGGCTTTTATTTTGATAGTTGTTTTGGTATTAAGTATCACTATTATAGCCCATAATTTTGTGATGCTTCCGGGATTTGGGATACCGTGTCGTTGAAGGGAGATGTTTTTATGCTGCCCGAAATAACGAAAGGCATGACACTGAACGAGATCATGAATCTGCATTCGAGATTATATGAAGAAGTGGGTAAATTAGGTTTTGATATTTGCTGCGCAAAAATGGATACCGTCGAGGAGGCCTGCTTAAAAAAAGGTTTAGACCTACTGGAGACACTCAAACGCCTGAATTCGATTGTAGAAGAATTAAATGAAATCGAACGAATTATTCAAGAAAACCAGTAAAAATTAAAGGCACCAAACTGGTGCCTTTAATTCTCTATTGCTTTATGTAAAAGGGGCAACTTACTTTATTGACTCCTCGCAAAAAGAAAAAGTTCAAGTCATGTAAAGTCTCTAATCTGAAAATATGTATTCATGCTTGCAAACACTTGAATTTAACTCGGTTAATTCAATTTCTAGAAGCGAATCTCAACATCAACGTCGTGAACCTCCGGCTTTTTCTCAGGTTTCAGATCTTTCCGTACAACCTACAACAATTTTTATCACCGCGAAGCGGCTTTCTCGGACTCTCGGATCTTGAGCACCGGCTCTCGGTTTTTCCAATCTTCAACATCCATTCTCGCTTTTTTAATGTCAGGCAGCCGTATGTTATATAATCATAAACAAGTTTGAAGAAAAGCGACGCTTCTCAATCTGTGTTTGGGGGAGAGAATGTATGAAAAGATACGATGAGAGAGATACGATGTTTGCAAGAATGGTTTATAAGATGGGTACAAAAGAATATAAAGACTACTACTACAAAAAATCCTGAAAAGAAGGAATTAGACGACCGACTTAGGGCCAAACCTGAGCTGTGCTCGCCCGAAACGCCAACTTACAATCCTATTGATTCGAACATTGCAATCGCAAATTTCAAATTTTTAGCTGAGCTCAATCATTTGGTGGAAGGCAAGAGTAATCCCTCAAAAGTCCCTGTTGATCCGGAGAAGATCAGCTGGAGAATCGAAGAACTCGCCCTTTATTATGGGGCAAAGCATGCAAAAACAGTAAAAATGCGGGATTACCATTATTACAGCCATAGAGGAAGACAGCTAGAACATTACGGTGAAGAGATTAAAGAGCTTCTTCCTTATGGGATAGCCTTCACTGTGGAAATGAAAAGAGAGGCTGTGGAAAAAGCGCCCGCAACTCCTGAAATTATAGAAAGTTCGAGAGCTTATGTAGAAGCAGCTATTATTGGTATGCAACTGGCATATTTCATTCGCGAGCTAGGTTATAAGGCACGTGTTCATATGGACGCAAATTATCTCGTTATTACCACTCTTGTGGCACAGGACGCAGGAATTGGTGTGATAGGAAGGCACGGGTTGCTTATTACTCCAAAATACGGTCCTTTGGTTCGGCTTGGAGTTGTGACAACGGATATGCCTCTAACACCTGGCAAAAAACTCGAAATTGAAATTCATGAATTTTGCAATGTGTGTGGGCTGTGTGCCACAACTTGTCCGGGTAGAGCGATTCCTGAAAGGGACCGTGAATTTATAGACGGTGAACTTAGATGGCAAATCGATCAAGAAAAATGTTACGAGTTCTGGAGAAATGTAGGTACCGACTGTGGGGTGTGCATAAAACATTGTCCCTTTGGTAAAGGGATAGATATTTTAGAACTCGAAAAACCAGAATATTCGAAAGAACCTTCCAAGCTTCTTAGAAAGTACCTGAATAAAAACAAAAACCCAAATTAAGCTTGTTGGTACCACTTACTTCCAAATAATTTGGGAAGGGTGGTCGAAGAAGATCATTATTTTCAAAATGAGAAATAAGAATCATAGATTTTATAGATTCAATGGCTCAATCACATGGAGATTTTTAGTTTATCAAGGTCTTCTTTTTCATTGATTTCACCTTTTGTGTACCGTTCCAGGAAATGCCTTGAACTGTTGCTAGGGCCGGAATCGTCCTAATTCATACCAGAGAACAACCCTCTAGCGACGGAATTTAGAAGCTCTACCTTCTCTAAGGTAAAGTAGTTCGCATTTTGAAACCAATACAAAAAGTAAAGTTACATTTGCATTTCGAAATCGATCTGAGTAATCAGTTGTAATTCTGCCATGATAAAGTTTAGAAAAATGGAACCGGGTGGTGGAAAAATGGCCAAACTGAACGCTGGAAGAAAAGTTACCCTCTTGAGTTCCATTTTTGTTTTTGTTTTGGTTTTTGTTATCGCCATCGCAGGATTTTACAAGCTCAACCTCACCAGGTACAACGAAAGAATAAAAGGCCATATGCATGCTTTTGAGCTTTCAGTTCAATTAGTCGCTGAAAAGCTTTCTCTTGGGTATTTTCAATGGACCGAATTTTATAACGCAGTTACTGAAGAAAAAGCCGATTTTATTCAGGAAAACTTTGATGAAATACTTGATAGTTCTGAATATATCTCTTCTATAGAGCTGATTGACAGGCCAAAAGACTTTCAGGATTTTGACAGCTATTATTTTATTTATTCTGAAAATGGCAGATTGTCTATTTTGTTCAACATTTATGATGATTTCGTTGAAAACGTGATTAAAGATCGGGTAGTGAGGTGCGAATTGGATCTCGAAACTCTTCTTAAATTGCATGGTCTTACCACATTAGTTGATATCGTGAATGAAGGGAAGCCTTTCGCTTTTGGGCTTCACTATAAAATCAAACAACCTCCACTGCGTTTTTTCCACTTCGTTAGCTCTGTTGCCATAGCCTTTCTAATGGTGTTGATAATTCGAAGCATTATAAACAGAGAAATACATATTTACTATCAGACTGATGGTCTTAAAAGTCTGGTTTGGTTCTTTGAACAGCGAGACAAATATACCGTCAATCATTCGAAAAAAGTCGCTATGATCTGTATGTTCCTTGGAAAAGCATTGGGATTACGGCGTAAAAAGCTGAAAAAGCTCTACAATGCCGCTTTGCTTCATGACATTGGGAAAATAGGCATCCCCGAATCTATTCTTAACAAGAAGGGCAAACTTACCAGCGAGGAGTTTGAAATTGTAAAGAAACATCCTGAAATTGGCGCAAACGTAATTGGTAAAATTCATC